>CAIKZV010000699.1 GCA_903831925.1 uncultured Burkholderiales bacterium | reverse complement strand
ATGTAGACCTGGCCGCCGGCCTCGTGGACCATCGCGCAGATATCGCTGATTGCGGCTTCGAACACGCCGTGGGTCGACGGGTAGGTCACCATCAGCGCAGCCAGTGCATCGCGGTGCGCGGCGACCTTGGCCTTCAGGTCGACAACATCGATGTTGCCGTCGGCATCACAGGCCACCACCACGATCTTCAGGCCCATCATCTGCGCGGTGGCCGGATTGGTGCCATGGGCCGATGACGGAATCAGGCAAACATCACGATGGCCCTGGCCGCGCGCGGCCTGCCACTGCCTGATCGCCAGCAGGCCGGCGTATTCGCCCTGCGCGCCCGAATTCGGCTGGAACGACACCGCATCAAAGCCGGTGATCTCGGCGAGCCACTGGCCGAGCTGTCGCAGCATCTCGGTATAGCCCTGGCGCTGCTCGGCGGGCGCAAACGGATGGATGGCTGCGAACTGCGGCCAGGTGACCGGTGCCATCTCGGCTGCCGCATTGAGCTTCATCGTGCATGAGCCCAGCGGGATCATCGAATGCACCAGCGAGATGTCGCGGTTCTCGAGGCGCTTGAGATAGCGCATGAACTCGGTCTCGCTGTGAAAGCGGTTGAATACCGGATGGGTCAGCACCGCGCTTTCACGACGCAGGGCCGACGGGATCGATGCCGGCTCGATGCCGAGCTGTGCGCCGAACGCTGCGACCCCGTTCGCGCCCTCGAGTGCCGGGCGGCTTCCGGTGAGCACCTGGACCAGATCGGCCACATCGGCAAGGCCCACGGTTTCATCGAGCGCGACGGCGATGCGTCCGTCAGCAACGCTGCGCAGGTTGATGCGTTGCTCGGCCGCGCGCATTGCAATCAGCGTGGCATCGAGCTTGCTGGCGACCGGGTCGATCAGGACAGTGTCGAAGAAGGCGGCATGGACCGGCGTGATGCCGGCGGTCGCGAGCAACAGGCGCGCCATGGCATTGACCCGCAGCGCGATGCGCAGCAGCCCCTGCGGGCCGTGATAGACCGCGTAGAAGGCGGCCATATTCGCCAGCAGCGCCTGCGCGGTGCAGATATTGCTCGTGGCCTTGTCGCGGCGGATGTGCTGCTCGCGGGTCTGCAGGGACATCCGATAGGCGAGATTGCCGGCGGCGTCTTTCGAGACGCCGATGATGCGCCCGGGCATCATCCGAACCAGGTCCTGACGCACTGCCATGAAGGCGGCGTGCGGCCCGCCATTGCCAAGTGGCACGCCAAAACGCTGCGCCGAGCCGATCGCGATATCGGCACCCATCGCGCCAGCAGATCGCACCAGAAGCGCGGCCAGCGGATCGACGCCGATCGAGAGCTTGCCGCCTGCGGCATGCAGCGCGTCGGCCAGCGGTGCGACATCGCGCACGCGTCCGAAAGTATCCGGGCACTGCACATGCGCACCGAAGACGCTGGCGGCATCGAAGCCGTCGGCGTCGGCCACCACCACTTCGATGCCCATCCAGCGGGCGCGGGTGCGGATCACCGCAATCACCTGCGGATGCACCGCAGCGTCGACCAGAAAGCGCTTGGAGGCATGGCGCGAGGCGCGCCGCAGCACGCCCATCGCTTCGGCCGCCGCACTGGCTTCGTCGAGCAGCGAGGCATTGGCCACCGGCAATCCGGTCAGGTCGATGATCATCTGCTGGAAATTCATGAGTGACTCGAGGCGACCCTGCGCGACCTCGGCCTGATAGGGCGTATAGGCGGTGTACCAGCCCGGGTTCTCGAGCAGATTGCGGCGAATCGGTTCGGGCGTGATCGTGCCGTGATAGCCCGCACCGATGTAGCTGCGCCAGACCTGGTTGCGCTCGGCGATGTCTGCGAGTTCGGCCAGGGCGGCGGCTTCGGTCGTCGGCGCAATGATCGCCAGCGGCACATCGCGCAGGATGTTGGCCGGGATCGTGTCGCGGATCAGGTCGTGGCGTGAGGCATAGCCGATGGCGGCGAGCATCTGGCGCTGCTGTTCGTCCTGCGGGCCGATATGGCGGGCATGGAATTCATCGGCGCCGGTCAGGGCGCTCAGATTCTGGTCGGGGGTGTCGCTCTGGATCATCGCAGGCTCCTCAGGCGCCGGGGCCGCTGTCGTAGTCGGCGGCGGCCATCAGCGAGGCGAGCGCGGCCGGGTCGGCCGGGCGGATGCGCATCAGCCAGCCCGCCTGGTAGGGGGCGCTGTTGACTGATTGCGGCTCAGTGGCCAGCGCGTCGTTGACCTCGAGCACCTCGCCTTCGAGCGGGGCATAGACGTCGGAGGCGGCCTTGGTGGACTCGACCACCGCGAAGGCTTCGCCTGCGGCCAACTGACGGCCGATGTCGGGCAATTCGACATACACCAGTTCGCCGAGAGCCTCCTGGGCGTGATCGCTGATGCCGACGGTGAAGCTGCCGTCGCCGTTGTCACGCACCCATTCATGGGTGCCGGTGAATTTCAGATCTGCAGGGCTGGTCAAGGCGGACTCCGAGGCGTGGATAAAGGGCGGCGCAGACGATCCGCGGGCATCACGCCCGAACCGTCTGCTGCGCCCCCTCTGTCCATTTGCCTGAGAGATTGACCTTCGGCGAGGCCTTCGCCGCAAGGCGAAGGCCTACTCTCCAGAGAGCCTGTTCCGATGCGGTCCTTTTGCCT
>CAIKZV010000698.1 GCA_903831925.1 uncultured Burkholderiales bacterium | reverse complement strand
GTGTAGACGCCGGCTGATTTTTCGGCGAATTCGTTGAAGATCTGGCTGCCGCCACCCTGATACCACCAGGCCTGGAACTGACGGCAGTTCAGACCGAAGGGAATCGCGGTGGCGACGGCCCAGGTCGGGTCCTTGCCGAAGAAGTAGTAAAGCGCGGTGTGGCCCATCTCGATGTTGCCCTGCTGGACTGCATCGAGCACCTGAAAGGCTGGCACCAGTTCGCCTGCGGCATGCACGCTGATCTGGAACTTGCCGCCCGACATGGCGGACACTGCTTTCGACATGACTTCGGCTGCGCCGTAGATCGTGTCAAGGCTTTTGGGAAAGCTTGAGGCCAGGCGCCAGCGAATCGTGGGCTGGGCGCTGATGATTGCAGGGGCGGCCAGAATCGCGCCGCCGGTTGCGGCACTTGCTCCGGCTTTCCGGATAAATGAACGACGTTCCATGGAGTCTCCAGTATGCAGACAGTTGATTTTCGTGTGTCGATACCGCGGTTTTGGCGAGATCGACTCACGACTCGGGCCGCCAGGCCCGAGGTACCGCGATACTAGGGGTTAGAAGAACTTAGGGCAATCACCTTGCGCCGGGCTCGGCTGACATTGTCTTCAGTCGTTGCCGGGCAGCCTCGACGGCGCTTTTCACCCTTGCGGGCGCCGTGCCGCCAAAGTGGTCGCGCGAGTTGACCGAGCCCTCGAGCGTCAGGGCGTCGTAGGCATCTGCACCGATCAGCGGCGAGATCGACTGCATTTCGGCCGGGGTGAGCGCATCGAGCGTTCGACCCGAATCGGCTGCCAGACGCACGGCCCGGGCCACTGCCTCATGGGCGTCGCGAAACGGCAGCCCCTTGCGCACCAGGTAATCAGCCAGGTCGGTGGCGGTCGAAAACCCCTCGGCCGCCGCCTGCCGCATCCGTTGCGCATCAACCCGGATGCCGCCAACCAGATCGGCAAAGATCCGCAAGGTATTGATCAGGGTGTCGGCGGTGTCAAAGAGCGGCTCCTTGTCTTCCTGGTTGTCCTTGTTGTAGGCCAGGGGTTGGCCTTTCATCAGCGTGAGCAGCGCCACCAGGTGGCCTGTGACGCGACCGGTCTTGCCGCGGGCAAGCTCAGGGACATCGGGGTTTTTTTTCTGCGGCATGATCGAGCTGCCGGTGCAGAACCGGTCGGCCAGATCGATGAAGCCGACTCGCGGGCTCATCCAGATCACGAGCTCCTCGGACAACCGAGAGACATGGGTCATGACCAGTGCTGCGCCGGCACAGAATTCGATGGCGAAATCGCGATCAGAGACTGCATCGAGCGAATTGGCGCAGACCCCCTCGAAACCCAGGGTGCGCGCGACCCGCTCGCGATCGATCGGGTAGCTGGTGCCGGCGAGGGCCGCGGCACCCAGGGGCAGGCGATTGACCCGCCGACGACAGTCGTGCATGCGCTCGTCGTCGCGGGCGAACATCTCGACATAAGCCATCAGATGATGGCCGAAGGTGACAGGTTGCGCGACCTGCAGGTGCGTGAAGCC
>CAIKZV010000697.1 GCA_903831925.1 uncultured Burkholderiales bacterium | reverse complement strand
GCCAGTGCAAACAGAAAAGCGATCAGTGTGGTGATCATGGGGCTAGCCTGGAAAGATGAAGGGTGGCCGCGGTGCGCGCCGCGGCATCGAGTGCGAGGACGGACTCGGTATCAGCCGGCGCGCTGGCGCGACCCAGTTCGTCGAGTGTTGCCTCGCAGATGCGGAAAATATCGGTAAAGCGAACGCGCCGATCTAGAAAGGCGTCGACCGCGATTTCGTTGGCAGCATTGAGCACACAGGGGGCCGCCGCACCGGCCGACAGCGCCTCACGGGCCAGCCTGAGACAGGGGAAACGCGCCGGATCGGGCAACTCGAAATCGAGTCGACCGTGCGCAGCCAGATCGAGCATCGAGACGCCACTGTCGATCCGCGCAGGCCAGGCCATCGCATGGGCGATCGGTGTTCGCATGTCGGGATTGCCCAGCTGGGCGAGCAGCGAGCCGTCGACATACTCGACCATCGAATGCACGATGCTCTGCGGATGAATCAGGACGTCGAGGCGGTCGGGAGGCATCTCGAAAAGAAAGTGGGCCTCGATCAGTTCGAGGCCCTTGTTCATCATGGTGGCCGAGTCGACCGAAATCTTTCGTCCCATACTCCAGTTGGGATGGGCAACCGCCTGCTCGGGCGTGACCCGCTCCATGTCGCTTGCATTCATCGAGCGGAAGGGGCCGCCCGACGCAGTGAGCACAATGCGACGCACGCCCATCCGCGACCCATCGGCCGGCAAGCACTGAAACACCGCGTTGTGCTCGCTGTCGATGGGCAGCACACGCGCGCCGCCGTCGCGAACCGCTGCCAGAAACACCGGCCCGGCCATCACGATGGCCTCCTTGTTGGCCAGCAGGATCGTCTTGCCGGCTCGGGCAGCTGCGAGGGTCGGCTCAAGACCTGCCGCGCCAACGATCGCTGCCATGACCAGATCGGTTTCGGCGGCAGCAGCTACCTGGGATGCGGCTGCCGGGCCATCCAGCACTTCGGTCCGGCTGCCGTGTTGAGCCAGCTTATCGCGCAACAGGGCCGCCGCCGCCGGGTCGGTGAGCACGGCATAGGCCGGCTCGAATCGCAGGCACTGCGCCAGAAGTCGCTCGTGACTGTGCCGCGCAGCCAGCGCAAATACGCGATAGCGATCGGGATGTCGGCCTACGACATCGAGGGTGCTTTCGCCGATCGACCCGGTGGCACCAAGAATGGTTATCCGTTTCATCGCGCGATTATCGCAGGAGTTCAAGCAGGAGCAGGCAACCAGGCATCGTCGGGATCAGCGCGTCGATCCGGTCGAGCACGCCACCATGTCCCGGCTAACTCGCACAGCTGTCCTTGACACCGGCGCGGCGCTTCAACAGCGACTCATAGAGATCGCCGGCAAAGCTCAGGCAGGCGAACGCCGTCAGGATCGCAGCACCGATGGGCCATCCCAGCTGAGTGACCAGTCGACTTGAAAATACCGTGTCGCTTGCCTGCGGCGCGAGCATCACAACTGCCATCGACAACGCGAGGACAGCCGCCACGCCACCGGCCACGCCCTCCCAGGTCTTGCCCGGACTGATGTGAGCCGCAAGCTTGTGACGCCCGAACGCTCTGCCGGCGAAGTAAGCCCCGATGTCGGCAACCCACACGATCGCCATTGCCGAAACCAGCATCGCCGCACCCAGCAGGCGAAGCTCGAACAAGGCCACCCAGCATGCCGACAGAACCAGCAGACCGGTCGCCCAACCTGAACCGATCGGGTGACCGCGAACCAGCGAGATGAGCCCGACCGATATCCAGAAAGCCAGGCTCGCCGCCGACAGGACAGCCACCCCGCCCGGCAATGCTCCGCTTCCGGTGGTGGTTCGCCAGAACAGATAACTCGCCCCGCACACCGCAAGGACGGCACACAGCAGCCAACTGCCGAGGGTGGAACCCAGCAGCCGACCCCATTCGCGTCCGGCAATCGAGAGCATCAGCAGGGAAATCAGCCCCCATACCCAGGGCGGTGCGCCGGTAATTGCCGGCACGATGATCGCCAGCAGTACCAGCGCGGTCATGATGCGCTGCTTGAGCATGGCTCGAGTGTCGCCGTCAGTGTTCGGGCGTGACGATCGGCACAGCCACCTGGGCACTGGTGCGCCCGAAGCGCCTTTCTCGAACGCGGTAGGAATCGAAGGCTTTGTCGAGTTCGATTGCCCCGAAATCGGGCCAAAAAGCGTCGGTAAAGTAGAGCTCGGTGTAGGCCAGCTGCCAGAGCAGGAAGTTGG
>CAIKZV010000696.1 GCA_903831925.1 uncultured Burkholderiales bacterium | reverse complement strand
TGTTTGGCTTCACCCTGCCTTTGATCGGCATGGCGGCGGCACTGCCGCTGATGATCGTGATGGCCAGTTTGGCGGGTGACGAATTCCGCTGGAAGGAAGTGTTGCTCAACTGCGCTGTGCTCACCATCGGTTCCTGGCTCATCTTCATCAAAGGTCTGAACCTGGTGATTCCGCTGTGGCCAAAGTTCATCACTGGTTGAGGAGAGTCACATGGAATTGATCAACAATCTGATCTTGGGTTTTGGCGTTGCATTCACGGCGCAAAACCTACTTTACGCATTCTTTGGCTCGGTGCTCGGCACGCTGATCGGCGTGCTGCCGGGTCTGGGACCGGTGGCCACGATCGCGATGTTGCTGCCGTCGATCTATGCGCTCGACGCCACGCCGGCGCTGATCATGTTGGCCGGCATTTACTACGGTGCGCAGTACGGTGGTTCGACCACCGCGATCCTGATCAACGTGCCTGGCGAATCGAGTTCGGTGGTCACCGCGATCGACGGCTACGCGATGGCCCGTAAAGGCCGCGCCGGTCCAGCACTGGCCGCTGCCGGCCTGGGCTCGTTCTTCGCGGGCTGCGTGGGCACTGTCATCATCGCCGCTTTCGCACCGCCGCTGACTGAACTGGCATTCAAGTTCGGCCCAGCCGAGTACTTCTCGCTGATGGTGCTGGGTCTGATCGGCGCCGTCGTGCTGGCTTCGGGCTCCTTGATCAAGGCGATTGCGATGATCCTGCTCGGCCTGCTGCTGGGTCAGATCAACACCGATGTGATTTCTGGCGTGCCCCGCTTCAGCTTTGACATCCCTGAGCTGACCGATGGCATCGGTTTCGTCGTGATCGCGATGGGCATCTTCGGTTTCGGCGAGATCATCAGCAACCTTGGTCAGCCCGAGGAAAACCGTGAAGTCTTCACCAAGGACGTGAAAGGCCTGTGGCCGACGCTGCAGGACTTCAAGGATGCTGCGCCGGCCGTGCTGCGCGGCACAGCGCTGGGTTCGCTGCTCGGCGTGCTGCCGGGTGGTGGTGCGTTGCTGGCGTCTTTTGCCGCCTACACGGTCGAAAAGAAGATGCGCCGGCGTCCGGGTGAAGTTGAATTCGGCAAGGGCAACATCCGTGGTGTTGCCGGACCCGAGTCGGCCAACAATGCCGGTGCCCAGACCAGCTTCATCCCGATGCTCACGCTGGGCATTCCGCCGAATGCCGTGATGGCGCTGATGGTGGGCGCGATGACGATCAAGGGCATCCAGCCCGGCCCGCAGGTGATGACCAGCAACCCCGAGCTGTTCTGGGGCCTGATCGCCAGCATGTGGGTGGGCAACCTGATGCTGGTGATCCTGAACCTGCCGATGATTGGCATCTGGATCAAGCTGCTGACGGTGCCTTACCGCTTCCTGTTCCCGGCCATCGTGGTGTTCTGCGCGATCGGTTGCTACACCTTGAACAACAGCTCCTTCGACGTCTACATGACCGCGGCGTTCACGATGGTGGGTTACGGCTTCTACAAGTTGGGAT
>CAIKZV010000695.1 GCA_903831925.1 uncultured Burkholderiales bacterium | reverse complement strand
TCAAGGTGGTGCTCTAACCAGCTGAGCTACGCGCCTGCGAGCCACTGAGTATATCAGGATCATGACGGCTTTGCCGGGGGGCGCCACACCCTATGCGCAGAACCTGACTCCATCGATCGAGTCCGCAACAATTCAACAACAAAATGCACGCTGTCACGAGGCCGTCACCACCCAACGATTTAATACGCTTCCGTGGATGCCAGCGACCTGCAACTTGACCCCTCACCGATTCGTTATCGGGCCGTCTTCATCTCTGATCTGCACCTTGGTACTCCCGGCTGCAAATCGGCTTACCTCCTCGACTTCCTGCGCTCGCACGAATCCGATTCGCTGTATCTGATCGGCGACGTGCTCGACGCCTGGCAGTTGCGCAATCGCTGGTACTGGCCGCAGCAGCACAACGACGTGGTTCAGAAGGTCCTGCGCAAGGCCAGAAAAGGAACGCGCGTGGTCTACGTCCCTGGCAACCACGATGAGTCGGTTCGCCAGTTCAAGGGCCTGTCGTTTGGTGATATCGAAATCGCCGAAGAAGCCGTGCATGTGACAGCTGATGGCCGCCGGTTCTGGCTGGTCCATGGCGACCTCTTCGACGGCGTGGTTCAGAACGCGCGCTGGCTGGCTAAACTCGGCGACACCGCCTATACCTTCACCCTCTGGCTGAATCACCACTTCAACCGTGTGCGCCATCGGATGGGCCTCGGTTACTGGTCGCTGTCGCAATACCTCAAGCACAAAGTCAAGAACGCGGTCAGTTTCATCAGCGACTTCGAACACACGGTTGCCGCCGAAGCTCGTCGTCGTGGCTTTGATGGCGTGGTCTGTGGCCATATTCACAAGGCCGAGATCCGTGAGATCGAAGGCATCCTCTACTGCAATGACGGCGACTGGGTCGAGAGTCTGACCGCACTCGTCGAAACCTTCGACGGGCAACTGCAGATCATTCACTGGGCGCCCAACGCCTTCGGCGTGGCACCGGCCGCCGAAGATTCAGAGCAGCCGGTCGTTATCAGCGCCTGAGCTGCTGGGCAGACTTGGTCGCCCGCTTTCGCAGCGAGCGCATCACCGCGCCGCTCCTGGCAAGCATTCCCGCTGCAAGATTGCCGGATCAGCGACGGCGCAATCCGCTTGCCAGGATCGACACCGGCAGCAAGCCCACCAGCACGATCACCAGTGACGGCAATGCTGCTTCGACCAGTCGCTCGTCGGCCGCAAACTGGTAGGCAACCACCGCCAGCGTATCGAAGTTGAACGGCCTCAGCACCAGCGTCGCTGGCAACTCCTTGAGGCAGTCCACAAACACCAGCAGCGATGCGCTGGCAACACTCGGCTTCAGAAGTGGCCAGTGAACACGGCGAAGCACTTCGAAGGGCCCTGCCCCCAGCGTCCTGGCGCTGGCATCCATCGCCGGGCTGATTCGCTTGAGCGAGGCATCGAGACCCTGCTGGGCCACCGCAAAAAACCGCACGCAATAGGCATAGACCACCGCAAATGCGGTGCCGCCGATCAGCAACCGCGTTGTGCCGGTGCTCAGCGTCCGATCGATCGTACCGACCACCGCCAGCAGCCCAACACCAAGCACCACGCCAGGCAAGGCATAGCCGGCACCCGAGATGCCCGACAACAGGCGCACCCAGCGACTCGGATACAGACGAACCGCATAGGCCATCGCAAGCGCCATCGGAACGATGATCAGCACCGCGGCCAAAGAGAGCAGCGATGAATTGAAGGCCCATTGCACAAGGCGCGAATCGATCTGACCCGCGCTGACCCACCACTGACGGGCAAGCAGCAACGCCGGCAAGGCAAACCCGAACAGACAGGGCAGCGCACAGGCCGCGCTGGCCGACCAGCCTGCAAACCCCGACAGTAGCCGGACACGCGCCGGCCGACTCGATCTAGCGTGAAAGAGCATCCGACCACGCTGCCTGCGTTCAGCCCACACCAGCAACAGGACGACCGCCACCAGCAGCAATGACAATCGGGCCGCACCGGTGCGATCGCCGAATCCCTGCCATGCCCGATAGATGCCTGCCGAGAAGGTATCGACCGCAAAGAACGAGACCGTACCGAAATCGGCCAGTGTCTCCATCGTCACCAGCGCAAGCCCGGCCGCCACTGCGGGTCGCGCCACCGGCCAGCTGACACGCCACCAGACTTCGGGTGCTGACAGACCAAGCGAACGCGCGGCATCGGACAGCGACTCGCTTCGCTCGGCAAAGGCATTGCGCGCCAGCATGTAGACATAGGGATAGAGCGCAAGCGCGAGGAACAGGGCCGCAGCCGGCAGCGATCTGACCTGCGGAAACCAGTAGTCGCCGACCCGCCAACCCATGGTCAAGCGCAGCCAGGTCTGCAGGCTGCCGCTGGTGTCGAGAAAATCGGTGTAGGCGTAGGCCATCACGAACGCCGGCATGGCCAGCGGCAGGATCAGCCCCACCTCGAGAAAGCGACGCCCGGGAAACTCGAAGGCCGCGACCAGCCATCCGGCGCCCACGCCGAGCAGCAGAACGAACAAGCCGACCAGCATGACCAGCACGACTGACGTGACGGTGTAGCGCGGCAGCACGGTACCGACCAGATGCAGCAGCGAATCGAGCGGCGCCGGCTGCAGGGCGACTCCGCTCAATGCGAGCAGCGGCGCGATGATGGCCAGCGCCAGAGCAACCGCGAACCAGACCAGGGGAGACATTCGCATCGGAGACTTGGCGCCCATCGCGGCAGGCATCCCTGCGCACTGCGCGCTACAATTGCATATCGAGATGAGAATTATAGGCATTCACATCTGATGCATGACGACGTCATCAGCAAGACGGCCACACACATCGGAACGGCGGCGGCCATGCCGATCCGCTCTGCGCCCCGGTACGACGGCAATCCGCCGGCGCTTCGGGTCGCGGATCTGTCGGTGAGCTTCGATACCGATGCAGGACGACTGCAGGTCCTCAAGCAACTCGAATTTTCGCTCGCAAGCGGAGAAATCGGCTGCCTGCTGGGTGGGTCCGGCTGTGGCAAGACCACAGCCTTGCGCGCGATTGCCGGCTTCATCCGCCCCGATCTCGGCTCAATCGAGGTCGATGGCCAACGCGTGAGCTCGCCGGCCCAGGTACTGGCACCCGAGAAGCGCGGGGTGGGCGTGGTCTTTCAGGACTACGCGCTGTTTCCGCATCTCGATGTCGCGGGCAATATCGCTTTCGGGTTGCGCCGCATGAGTGCCGGCCAAAAGCGCGAGCGGGTCGCTCAGATGCTCGATCTGGTCGGACTCAAGGGAACAGCAGAGCGCTTCCCCCATGAACTCTCGGGCGGACAGCAGCAGCGGATCGCACTCGCGCGAGCGCTGGCGCCATCGCCGTCGATCCTGCTGCTCGATGAGCCCTTCTCCAATCTCGACCCCGACCTTCGCGAGACGCTGGCGCTCGAACTGCGCGACATCCTCAAACGGCATGGCACCACTGCGCTGCTGGTGACGCACGACCAGTACGAGGCCTTCGCGCTGGCCGATTCGATCGGCGTCATGGAAGACGGCCGGATCGCGCAATGGGACGAGGCCTATCGGCTCTATCACCATCCTGCCTCGCGCAGCGTGGCCGACTTCGTTGGCATGGGTGTGTTTCTGCCCGGCCGCCTGATCGAGGATGAAGAAGGCCCGAGCGTCAGCGTCGAACTGGGCAGTCTGCCGATCGACCGGACAGAAGACCGCATCCAGGCGCGCCGAAACGCCGGTCGCTCAGGCGAACTGACAATTCTGCTACGCCCCGACGATGTGGTGCACGACGACGCCAGCCCGGTCATGGCCAGCGTGGTTCGCAAGGCATTTCGCGGTGCGCAGTTTCTCTACACGGTTGAATTGCCAAGCGGTCAGCGACTGCTGGCGCTGGTGCCGAGGCATCACGACCATCGGGTCGGCGAGGCGATCGGCATCCGTTTTGCGGCCGATCACATCGTGACCTTCGCCGCCGACTGAGCTCAGTCGATCAGCACGGCCTTGCGGTCTGCCAGCCGGGCTCGCAATTCATCCATCCGCAGGGACAGTGCTCGCCGGTCGGGGCGGCGCACCAGCAGCAGGACCGTGCGGCGCGAATTGATCCAGGCCACCTTGAACTGCCTGGTGCGGCCTTCCCGGCCCAGCACTTCGATCCAGTCGCCACGGCCCAAACGCGCAATCGCGTCATCGGCGCCGATCGACAAGCGTGTCGGCTGAGCGGGGAAATCGGTCAGATCAAGAGAATTGAGCACCGTCAGCAGACGGTCATCGGCCGCCTTGCTTTTGGTCGACTCGGGATGACGTGGCTGCAGAGGCGCGGTATCAGGGTCGACGATCCGCGGGTCGACAATCCGCGGGTCAACGATCTGCTGATCGAGCACTGGCGGCGTGACGCGACGAATGGTATCGGCCTCGAGCACTGTCGCGTCGCCATCGCTCTGTTGAGCCACGGTCTCGGCCGCTTCGACGCCACGCGCCGCTGAGGTGGACCGGCTGCCTGGCCGCGGGCCGATGTCGACGCTGCGCGGCATCGCCAGGGTCGTGTGATCGGCTTCAAGGTCCGAATCGGCATGAGCCGATTCATCGAAGCCCCCGACTCTGGGCACCTTTTGCATCTTGCGCAGATGGATGAGGAAGATCTCATCGAGAAAGGGCTGAAACTCCTCGGGTCGCGCACCGATGTCGCTGACCCCCTGCGTCAGCGGACGGATCAGCGGCGGGATTCGGCTCGCCAGTTGACGACGACTCGGCTCGGGTCCTGAATCATCAAGACTCCACAGCAGGTCATCGACGACCTGAACTGCAACCCGAAACTGCGGACTGTCTTCGCCGTCGCGCAAGGCGGCCGTGCGCATATGCCGCAACCAGACGCTGAGCAGGAAATCGCGAACCGAAGCCGGCACGGTGCGATTGGCGAGTCGATCATTGAGCTGCTGTTGCAGCCTGCGGGTGACGTCCTGCTCCTGTTCGCTCGAAGGGCGTCTGCTGAAATCGCGACGGTTGCGCCGGCCCGGGACTGCGTCAAGCGACTCGCGTTCATTGGTGATGCGCGCCACCAGCGCCGCGACCCCTTTCGAGGCACGGTGATATTCGCGCTGCACCTGTTCGCTGAGCACAGTTGATCGTGCCTGCAGGGCATAGGAGACCACTTCGACCGCCCTGACCACCGTCTCGATGCGGCGATAAAGCTCACTGCCGGGCGCGATCTCATCGGCATAGGCCACGGCGATGGCCGACACGCTCTCGATCAGTCGCCTGATCGAGCGCCGGTCATCGCCCAGATAGCCCGGATCGAGCGCGGCAAGTGTCGCCGCTGGCTGCTGCAGGCGCCACATGAGGGCTTTGGCCGCCTCGGGCATGCGCGCATCATCGACCACATAGTCGAACATCACGGCAACCATCTCGATCGCAGCCACCTGCGCCGGCGGGGCCTTGTTGGCGATCAGGTGCTGACGCGGCGCGTCGAAGAAGCGCTGCCTCGCCTCGCGCGAAAACGGCTCCAGGCCATGGCTTGTCGCGAATGCGGCGCCGTCGAGTTCGATGTCCTGTGCTTTCGGGAGCAGCACTGCCTGTCGAAAACTGGTTTCGGCGCCACCCTGAGACACCAGCGGTTGCAGACCGAGCACCCCGGCCGCCTCCACACTGGCAGCCACCGAGTCTCTGGACGATTTGACAGGCTGCCGGCTGACCGGGGGCGCGCTGACTTGCGTCGGGGCGGGATCGGTCTGCGACACCGATGTGTCCGGCGCCTGATCAATCAGCGCGACCTCACGCTCGGGGCTTGTCACCGGACTGACTGACAAGGCCTGCGGATCGGGCGGCGCCGGCAAGCGATCGACGCCCTGAAGGGCCAACCACTGATCGGTCTGCGAAATCACGTCAGCCAAGGGTTGGGCCATCTCTTCCAGAACCACCGCCCTGATTTCATGACGCAGGCCGCGCTCTTCGACAAACGGGCGCAAGGCCTCGATTGCCGCCGCGGCCAACACCGAGGCACCAAGCGGCGCTCGCGGCTCGATTGACCGGCGCAGCGTCAGAGCTTCGATACGCCGCAGCCAGGAATGGTAGGTCTCACCGAGCGCTTCGCGAATCGCATTGGACAGTTCGTCGCAAAGGATCTGAAGATCGAGTTCGTGATCGGGCAGAAGGCTCAGAAGCGCGCTTTCGTCGCCCGCGGAACGACTTTGATTGAGCTCCAGCAGCCTGAAGGTCAGATCGTAGAGTTGCGCGAGCGATCGCTGTGATCGGGTTGCGCTTTCTCTGCGAAGAACCTCGGCAGCCCCTCGCAGACTGCGTTGCATCCCCGCCTGCCTGGACAGGCTGACGCTGTTTTCGAGCCGATCGGCGAGCAGCGGTATGGACCCGTCCAGACTGCGGACGAAGCCCTGACCGAACCGCTCACGGGCTTCGGTAAACAGCGAAAAGCGGTCGATTTCGGCCAAAATGTCTGAGTGCCGACGCCAGGCGCACGGGGGGTTTTCAATTTGGCCATACTACGTCAACGCAGCCATCGACTTTGTGATGGAATTGCCACCTTCGCCGGTTAGGCAGCCCCAATCCTCTCCAACATGCCGACCCCTGATCACTCCGTCGTACAGCCGCTGAGCGGCATCCGCATCATCGAATTCTCGGCCTTCGTCGCAGCCCCTTCGAGCGGACTGGCACTGGCGCAGCTCGGGGCCGATGTCATTCGCATCGACCCGCTTGGCGGCAACATCGATGCCCGCCGATTGCCGGTCAATGCCGACGGCCTGAGTCTTTACTGGGCCTCGCTCAATCACGGCAAGCGATCAATCGAAATCGATCCTCGCAAGCCGGAAGGCCAACAGCTCCTGCAAGCGCTGATTGCAGCACCGGGCGAGTCGGCCGGCATTTTCGTGACCAACCTCGGTGTGGACGGCGCGCTTGGCTACGAGGTACTGAAGGCACTGCGCCCCGATCTGATCATGGTGCAACTCACCGGCTCGCCGGATGGCGCCAACGCGGTTGATTACACCGTCAATTGCGCGGCCGGTTTTCCGCTGCTGACCGGTGATGGCGACAAACCGGTCAACCATGTCCTGCCAGCCTGGGATCTGCTTGCCGGCATGACGATCGCAACCGCGGTACTGGCTGCCGAACGACATCGCCGGCTGACCGGCCAGGGTCAACTGGTGAAACTGACCCTGGCCGATGTCGCCTTTGCGGCAGTCGCCAACCTGGGCTATCTGGCCGACGCTGAAGTCAATCACAACCGGCGAAGTGCCGATGGCAACTTCCTCTATGGCGCCTATGGCGACGCCTTTCGGACCGCCGATGCGCGCCATGTCATGGTGGTGGCCATCAGCGATCGTCAGTGGAAAGCGCTCGCCAAAGCGGTCGGTGTCGACGAAGCCCTGTCTGCCGCCGCGACCGCCCTGGGACATCGGCTCGACAGTGAAGAAGGCCGATGGCAGGCACGCGAACTGATCTCGGCATTTCTGCGCCCCTGGTTTGCCAAACGCAGTCTGGCAGAGGTTGGCGCTGCCTTCACCGACCGAGCGCTGCTCTGGGGCCCCTACCGCAACGTCGAGCAGATGCTCACCGAAGATCCGCGCGTCGGCGAATCCAACCCGATGTTCGCTCGCATCGAGCATGCCGGCTACGGGCGCTTTCTCACCGCGGGCAGCCCGATCGAATTCAGCGCCGTGCCACGCCTGGCGCCGGCGCCGGCGCCGCGAATCGGCGATCAGACCGGCGAGGTCCTGCGCGAAGTCCTCGGGCTGAGCCAGACTCAGGTCGAGGCACTCCAGGCCGCTGCCGTCATTGGCGGCCCGCCATCCTGACTGTCGCAAGCCGGACCGCCCTCCCCGGCTGCGCCCTCTTGTTTCAACGTCCATAAAGCCGATACCCCATGACTAGCGCAAGCGTTGCTGCCGCACCCACCTCTTCCGGGCATTTGCCCGTCGCCTATCGCGACGCCGACTACCGCAGCGCGCTCGCTGCCTGTGACCGACTCCTTGATTCGCTGCGAACGCAACTCAAGGCCACACTCGGTGACGGCGACCCGGAAGCATTGAACACCGAACAGGCCCGTGCCCATGGCTTCGCCTGGGCGGCCACCTACGTTCGGGCTCTGCACGAAATGCAGGGTTGGGCCAGTCGCCTTGCCGCCGGCAAGCGCCTTGGCGAACTCGAGTCGCTGCTGGTTCAAGCGGCTTTTGGCGAGTATCTGGCCCAACTTGCCGGTGGCCTGCCGATGAGTCAGGGCGAGATCTTTCGCCCCGACCTGATCGATGTCAGCGGCGAAGCGATCGCGCAATTCGTTGCCGATCCGGCAGTCAAATCATTGCGTGCAGAGGGCTTTGCACCGCCGGTGCGCAGCCGAATTGCGACGCTTCTGGCCGAAGGCCGCGCCACGCGCTCGTTTGGCGATGCCGGCTTCGAAGACAGCTCGCTTGACGAAATTCGAGCGCAGTTCGCACGCTGGTCGGATGATCATGCCGAGGCGGCCCACGGCTGGCACCTGCGCAATGAGCTGATCCCCGATGAGGTGATTGCCGAACTCGGCGAACTCGGCGTTTTCGGGCTGACCGTCCCTGAGTCGTGGGGCGGATCCGGCATGGGCAAGACCGCGATGTGCGTCGTGACCGAAGAATTGTCGCGCGGCTGGATCGGTCTTGGGTCGCTCGGCACCCGCACCGAAATCGCCTGCGAGCTCATCCTTCTGAACGGCACGCCGGGGCAGCAGTCTGATCTGCTGCCGGGTCTGGTGAGCGGCAAGATCATTCCGACTGCCTCGTTTACCGAGCCCGACACCGGCTCCGATCTGGCCTCGCTGCGTACCAGAGCAGAGCCTGGCACCAGCGCAGACGGTCGTACGGTCTGGCGCATCTCGGGCAACAAGACCTGGACGACCCATGGTGCCCGCAGCGATGTCATGACACTGCTCGCCCGCACCGAGCGCGATCAGCCGGGCTATCGTGGCCTGTCGATGTTCCTGGTATCCAAACCGCGCGGCACCGATGCCAACCCCTTTCCCGCGCCGGGTATGAGCGGCAGCGAGATCGAAGTGCTCGGGTATCGGGGCATGAAGGAATACGAGATCGGGTTTGATGCCTATGAGATCCCGGCAACGGCCTTGCTGGGCGGCGAACCGGGCAATGGCTTCAAGCAGTTGATGCGAACCTTCGAGAGCGCGCGCATCCAGACCGCAGCACGCGCGGTCGGCGTGGCGCAAAGCGCCCTCGAACTCGGCCTGGCTTATGCAGTCGATCGTCTGCAGTTCGGCAGACCGATCATCCGGTTTCCGCGAGTCGCCGACAAACTGGCCTGGATGGCCGTCGAAATCATGATTGCCCGCCAGCTCACGCTGTTTGCCGCCCGGCAGAAAGACGCCGGTCGGCGCTGCGATCTCGAGGCCGGCATGGCAAAGCTGCTGGCTGCAAGGGTGGCCTGGTCGTGTGCTGACAATGCCGCCCAGGTGCATGGCGGCAATGGCTATGCGATGGAATACCGCATCAGCCGCGTTCTGGTCGATGCGCGCATCCTCAATGTCTTTGAGGGCGCCGCCGAGATCCAGGCCGGCATCGTTGCCCGAGTGCTGATCGACTGAACTGGAAGGCGTCACAGCATCACTCGATCAGCCAATGCCGACACGCTGTACCTGAAGTTTTGGCGGCTCGTTGTGCATTTAGACACGTTGCAGACACCATTTGTCCGGGGGCAAACTCCACTCAGCGAGAGATTCACACTGGCTGTTTCGCGACCGCTAAATTGGATCTCATTCATCCCACCAGGAAGGAGTGCAGACCATGGACACCGACAACACCGCCGACTTCAGCGACAGCGTCCCGTGCTCGCTGACCGAAATCCTCGAGCCGTCCGCAGCACTGGCCGCCGCCCAGCGGATGCAACGCTGGTATCGGTCAACCCCGCAGGGCGCTGCACACTCACAGTTTGGCCGCGACGGTCGACGAATTGAAGCCCGGATGGTGCTCGAGCAGGCCGAGACCGAGCCCGAAATCGAAACCATCTGAAGCCCGACGCCGTCGGGGGCAACGCCCACGACGCCCCGTGGTATGCCGTCGCCTGATCGCCCGCCAGTGCGCTCGCGCAGGCTACCATTCGGGGCATGTGTACCAATTACGTCCCGACGCGAAGAGAGCGGCTGAGCGCAGCCTTCGGCGTTGAACTCGACCGCGACGATTACGTCGCAGAGTCATGGCCTGGCTATCGCGCGCCGATCATCTGGGCCAACGACTCGCACCGGACCGCCGACCTCGCGGTCTTTGGCCTGATTCCGCCGTGGTCGCGCGACGGAAAAAATTTCAGGCATTGCTACAACGCACGCACCGAAACCGTCAACGAAAAGCCGAGTTTTCGACATGCTTGGCGGCAACGGCACTGGTGCGTGAGTCCGGCCGATGCGTTCTTCGAGCCGAGCTATTGCACCGGCAGGCCGGTGCGCTGGCGAATTGCGTCGGCCGATGATTCACCGCTTGCGATCGCTGGCATCTGGGACGAATGGCGGGCGGCCG
>CAIKZV010000694.1 GCA_903831925.1 uncultured Burkholderiales bacterium | reverse complement strand
TTGAGTGCATTGAGCTGCCCCGGACGATTGAGGCGGGCGATGCCGATGCGGTGGACGCCGTCGGAGCAAGCCATCGTCTCGAAGCTCATGTCGGGCGTCGCCGGGGTCAGGGTCGTTGGGTCAGTGCTCATCGTTGGCGCTTCTCTATTTTTAAAAAGAAAATTTTTTTAATACCGAAATGGACTGCAGGGAACCTGTCCGATCAGCTCATGTCAGGTCGCCGATCCAACCGAACCGCCAGCCGATCCGCCACCCGCGAGTTCCATCACCGGCCCTTTCCAGCGCGGCTCGATCGGCTTGCCCTTGCGACCGCGCGGGGCACGATAGTCGTTGAGCTCGCGATGGCTCACCGAGCGGCGCATCGGCTTGCCGCCACGGCCTTTACCCGACAGCTCGAGCCCCTGCTCGCCCGCAACAATCACCTGCATCAGCACCTCGCCCTTTTCGAGATCGATCAGTCGCGTTCCGCGTCCGCCGCTCTTGAGGACCTTGGCCTCGTCGAGCGCAAAGACCAGCCAGCGCGGACGATCGGCGTTGCCGCCCAGACAAACCACCGAGGCGACCCCCGAACCGAGTCCGGCAGCAAACACGCAGGGCCGGATCGGCGCATCACCCTCATCGAGACTCATCATTTGCCGCCCTGCCTTGTTGCGTCCGATCAGATCAGCGCCCTGACACAGGAAGCCAACGCCGGCACGCGTGGCCAGCAGCACCGATGCGTCGGTTCGCGCCGCAAACACATGCTCTGCACGCGTGCCGCTTTCGAGCTCGACGAGCGTCGTGAGCGGCACACCGTCGCCGCGTGCCGACGGCAGTTGCGAGACCGGCACGCTGTAAGCGCGCCCGCTCGAGCCGATCACGAAGAGCGAATCGGTGGTCATCACCTCATGCGCGCCGTCGAAGGCATCGCCTGCCTTGAAGCTGAAAAGCGACGGATCATGGCCATGGCCCTGACGCGCGCGGATCCAGCCCTTTTGCGACACGATCACGGTGACCGGCTCATCGACCACTTTCACTTCGGCGACCGTCTTCTGGGCCGCTTCGATCAGGGTGCGTCGCGCATCACCATAGAGCTTGGCATCGGCCTCGATCTCACGAATCAGTTGACGGCGCATCGCTGATTCGCTTGCCAGCAGCGCGCTCAGCTGGTCGCGCTCTGCGCGCAGCGCGGTCAGCTCCTGCTCAATGCGGATGGCCTCGAGCCGGGCAAGCTGACGCAACCTGATGTCGAGGATATCGTCGGCCTGCCGCTCGCTCAGACCAAACGCCGACATCAGCGCAGGCTTCGGCTCGTCGGCATTGCGGATGATGCGGATCACCTCGTCGATATTGAGCAGGACGAGCTGGCGGCCTTCCAGAATATGAATGCGCTCGTCGACCTTGCCCAGCCTGTGCTGCGCGCGGCGCGTCAGGGTCTGAATCCTGAATTCAACCCATTCAAGCAGAATCTGCGCGAGCGACTTCTGCTGCGGGCGGCCATCACGCCCGATCATGACCAGATTGACCGGCACGCTCGATTCGAGCGAGGTCTGGGCCAGCAGCACATTAAGCAGCTGCGTTGGCGTGACGCGAGTCGTGCGCGGCTCGAAGACCAGCCTGACTGCCGCTTCGCGACCCGATTCATCGCGCACCGTCTCGAGCACACCGAGCACGGTCTGCTTGAGCTGCAGCTGCTCGGGCGACAGGGCCTTCTTGCCAAGGCGAACCTTGGGGTTGGTCAGCTCCTCGATCTGCTCGAGCACTTTGGCGGTCGACACGCCATGCGGCAGTTCGGTGACCACCAGCTGCCACTGTCCACGGGCAAGTTCTTCGATAACGTGCCGCGCCCGAACCTTGATCGGCCCACGCCCGGTGGCATAGACCTCGCGCAGCTCGGCTGGGGAGGAGATCACCTGCCCGCCTCCCGGAAAATCCGGGCCTGGCATGACCGCGAGCAGATCGTCGACCGTGGCATCGCGCTGTCGCACCACGATGATCGCGGCCTGGGCGACCTCACGCAGATTGTGCGGCGGGATTTCGGTGGCCATGCCGACCGCAATGCCCGAGGCACCGTTGAGCAGTACCATCGGCAGGCGCGCCGGCAGGAGCGCCGGCTCTTCGGTCGAGCCATCGTAATTGGGCACGAAATCAACCGTGCCCTGGTCGATTTCATCGAGCAGCAGTCGGGCATGCGGCGTGAGCCGCACCTCGGTGTAGCGCATGGCGGCCGCGCCGTCGCCGTCACGCGAGCCGAAGTTGCCCTGCCCGTCGATCAGCGGATAGCGCAGCGTGAACCCCTGCGCCATGCGCACCAGCGCGTCATAAGCCGCAGTATCGCCGTGCGGATGAAAGCGCCCGAGCACATCGCCGACCACCCGGGCTGACTTGACCGGCTTGGCGCTCGGGCCCAAACCCATCGCGTTCATCGCATGCAGGATGCGTCTTTGCACCGGCTTCTGGCCATCGGCCACATCGGGCAGTGCCCGCCCCTTGACCACCGAGACCGCGTAGTCGAGGTAGGCGCGCTCGGCATAGCGGGCAAGGGTCAGGCGCTGGCCGTCGTCCTCGGGAATAAGCGGCTCATCGGGTATCGACATCGAGAACGGGTCAGAGAGCGGTGAACGCCAGCCTGATGGCGTTGAGGGTCGAGGCGTAGGTGTTCAAGCCGCGCAGTGCCGTGTTACTGAAAGTAATCTGGCGCATAAGCGGGTCGACAACGACCGTGTTGTTGCACAACTGGGGGATGTTGACCGTCGTGACCACCGCGCAGCCAGCGGTTGCCGCGGGCGTCGCCAGGCTGGTCCCCCACTGATCCTCGACGCCGATCACGGTGCCGGTCACCGAGTCGTAGTCAACTGTGATCCGATGAAACAGTGAACCGCCGCCATTGGTGCTGGTGCCGCTTGCAATGATCACAAGCCGCCGGTTGTTGCCGGACACGACCGAGCTGCTGCTGCTGGTGACGGTGAGAGACCCTGCGCCACTCGCCGGAAAGGCATTCGTGACCGTCAGAATCGATGTGCCTGTTCCGGTTCCGCCACCCGCACTCGGACTCTGAATGGCGGTCCCGCCGGTAGCGCCATCACTGGTCCCACCACACGCCGCCAGCATCGCGATTGCGCCAAGCATGAGCAGGCCCTTGATCCAGTCACTCACCATGATCTTCTCCCTGGAAAATAAAATTTACACATCGACGTCAACCTCGTTGCCATGCTCTTCGAGCCAACTGCGACGCGCCGCCGCCTCGCCCTT
>CAIKZV010000693.1 GCA_903831925.1 uncultured Burkholderiales bacterium | reverse complement strand
CGGCGGCCTCGACATCGTGGTCAACAATGCCGGTGTCTCGCACCGAAACCAGCCGTTGCTGGAAGTCAGCGAAGCCGACTTCGACCGCGTCTATGCGATCAATGTGAAAAGCCTTTTCTGGACCTCGCAGCACATGGTTCCGCATTTTCGGGAGCGCGGCGGTGGCGTCTTCATCAACATCGCCTCGACGGCCGGCGTGCGACCCCGTCCGGGACTCGTCTGGTACAACGGCAGCAAGGGCGCGATGATCACGATCTCGAAAGCCATGGCGGTCGAACTCGCCCCCGATCGCATTCGCGTCAATGTGATCAACCCGGTGGCCGGCGAAACACCGCTGCTGGCCACCTTCATGGGTGAGGACACGCCGGCACGCCGCGCCCAGTTCATCGCCAGCATTCCGCTCGGACGGTTCTCGCAGCCGCGCGACATCGCCAACGCGGCGCTTTATCTGGCCTCGGATGAAGCCGACTTCATCACGGGTGCCTGCCTCGAGGTCGATGGCGGGCGATGCGTCTAGACGGGAATCGTCATTACCAAGTCAGGCGGGTTGCTGATCCGGCGGATTGATCGCCAGGCCGATAGCTCGCGCCACTTGCTCAGGCTGCGCGATCAGGCGACTGGGCATCAGCGGCCAGCCGGGCGGCAAGCCGGAACTGCGCGCCCGCCTCCTCACTTCGCCCGAGCGACTCAAAGAGTTCGGCAAGCGCGAGATGGGCGCCAACCGAAGGCTCGCGGGCCTGGGCAAGCCGCAGATACTCTTCCGCCTTGCCCCAAAGCTGATCATTGGCACAGACCTGCCCGAGCGTGAGCAACAAGTCGGGATCATCGCCATAGCGCCGGCGCCAGCCTTCCAGGCGATCGAGTCGCTCACGAAGTGCAACACCACCCACGCGCCCATAAGCCCTGACCAGATCGGCACTGTAGCCGGCGTCGAGCCCCTGTTCGATGATCCGGCGGGCGTCGTCATCGGCACCTGCTTCGATCAGTGCGATGGCGGTGGCGGCAGCCATATCGGGATCGCTGCGCTCATCGGCTCGCAATGATCGCCAGTGCGTGCGAAGAGCCGAGGCATCACCGGCCTTTCGGCGATTCAGCGCAGCATGGGCTTTCAGGCGAAGACTGCGTACTGCTGCCGGATGGAGGGCATCGCGCTTTTCAACCAGCCGCAAAGTCTGGATCACCTCGTCCCAGCGCTCGGCCTGCTCATAAGCCCGCAGCGCTGTCCGCATGGCGACGATATGGCGCGCACCGCCCGCCTGCAGTCGCTCAAGAATCGCAATCGCATCGGCCGAGCGCCGGTCATCGACCGCGAGTTCAGCCTGCGTCATCTGCAGTGCACTGACTGCGCCCTGATCGGCGCCGATCTCGGCGAGCCACAGATCGCGTCGCTCGCGCTCGTTCATCCGATGCGCAGCTCTCGCGGCGATCAGCGCGGCAGGCGCTGCAGTGTCGCGACTGACCTGAGCGGTACGGGCGAATCGCTCGGCCCGTCCCATGCGACCTTCGAAATAGGCAAGCACGGTGTCGCGCAGGGCGGCACTGGACTGCTCCTGCTGCCGGCGGGTCCGGTAATCGCGAACACGCTGCGGCAAGCCCAAGGCCCGCGCTGCGGTGACCAGCAGCAGATGCAGCAGGATGAAGGCCGCCGCGAGGATCGTGAGGGCAAGATTGACCGAGATATCGATGCGATAGGGCGGCCACATGATGGCGACATTGCCCTGGTTGAATCGCAGCAGCAGAGACAGCCCGACGGCCGCGGCAAAGGCCAACAGAAGCCAGACCAGCCAGCGCATCGTGGCGCGCTACCTGGTTTCGCCGGCCGCGCGCGCTGCGCGCACTGCGGCGATGGTTTCGGCCAGCGAGGGCATCTCGAGCGTCAGCGGGGCCGCCTGCAATTGCTTGAGCGTCGTGCTCGCTGACACGACCGAAGCTTGTGTGCCATCAAACCAGCGGTCGAGCGACTCGAGCGACCGGGTGACATCGGCTCTGAACAGCGACTGGTTGCGGGCCAGCAGATTGAGGCGCGCGTTGAGCAACTGCAGTCGCAGATTCTCACGCGCGAAAAATCGCTGATCGGGCGACAGCAGCAAAGCCTCCGGCTGATCCACACGCTGCACTCTGACGAGTTGGCGCATCTCGGCAATGAAGGCGTCCCAGCCGAGAGCGCCAGTGCGCATCACCCGCTGAGGCAGTCCGAGCAGCCCGGATGAGCTCGTCGCCTCGGGCTCGGCCGAGGGCTTGGCAGGCGCATTGCGGGTGGCATCGGCAACCATCGGCAAGCGGTCGACGACCGATGCCAGCGAATCCAGCCGACTCACCGCTGCCGCGAAATCCGCCACCGGCAAGGCTTTCAGACGCTCGATGTCGCGGGCGAGCACGCGCCGCAGGCCGATCATCGACGGCTGATTGGAGCGGGCCAGCACCTGCTCGGCGTCTTGCAGCGCTAAAAGTGCACTTTGCACATTTCCACCGAGCTGCAGTTGCTGGGCGGCGATCATGATCGAGCTCTCGACATCGGCCAGCATCAGCTCGCCGCGGCTGCGTGCCATCTGGTCGTAGAGCTGACGAAGCTGGGCCTGCTGGCCGAGCGATTCGGCAAGTTTGGCTTCAAGAATGGCCGATTTTGCCTGCTGGTCGCGCACGGTATCGCCAAGAGTGCGGGACTGCTGCTCGAGCTGCT
>CAIKZV010000692.1 GCA_903831925.1 uncultured Burkholderiales bacterium | reverse complement strand
GGCGGCGCCCTCGGCCAATCGTTTCGGCAAGGTCAGCCCGACCCAGGCGCGCCATGTGCTCGATGACCTCGGCGAGCGCGCGCCGCTGATTCTCGATGGCGGGCCCTGCGAGGTGGGTGTGGAGTCGACCATCGTCGATCTGACCCGCGAGACCGCGCGATTGCTGCGGCCCGGGCGCATCCGGCGCGAAGCGATCGAGCGGGTGCTGGGCGCGCCGCTGGCCGATCGCGATGCTCAGGCGCCGCGGGCCTCGGGCACGCTGGCGGCCCACTACAGCCCGCGCGCACCGCTCGAGTTGATCGATGCCGCAGCGCTTGCAGCGCGCCTTGCCGATTGCGCGCAGGCCGGGCTGCGAATTGGTGTGTGGTCGTCCGAGTCGCCGGCCGCCGGGTCAGGCGCCTCGCTCGTCCAATGGATCGCAGCACCTGCGCAGGCCGATGCCTGGGAGGCCGATCTCTACGATGCCTTGCGCCGATTCGATGCGGCCAATGTTGATCGGATCATTGTCGTGCGGCCGCCGGCGAGCGCGGACTGGGAGGCAGTCAGGGATAGGCTGACGCGTGCGGCGGCATCAACACCCTCAGGGCAAATCTAGTCCGCGAATCTGGCGCAGATACTGCGTTGGCGTCATCACAGGTATCCCCTCATGGGTGACCAGATCCAGCAGATCTTTGTCACCGCTGATAATGGCGGTTGCCTGTCCGGTGACAGCGAGCGCAAGAAACTTGTCATCGTCCGCATCCCGGGAGATGCCATCAGCCGTTCCGGCATCCTCGTGCCAGAGCGCCAGTTCCACCAGTTCGGACAGGAACAGGTTCCAGGCCTGAGGCTCGCGGTAGCGATCGAACTTGGGCCGATCCAGACGTGATACCAGTTCAGCAAAGGTCGCTTCCGACAGCAGGATGTCGATATCCTGGCTCAGTACCGCATCCAGCATCTGACCGGCTGTACCGGTGGGTGTGATCAGCGCAGCAATCCAGACATTGCTGTCGATTACCACCCGCTCAACTTTCATCCGCGAGCAGCTTGTCCAGCAATTGCTCGCTCATCCCCTGAGCAGCGGCATGTTCGCCCGCTTGGCGCATCGCCTGACGCAGACGTTCGCGCGCCATGCGCTGGCGGCGGGCGTAGCTCTCGGCCGAGATCATCACCACCGAGGGACGGCCGTTGCGGGTGATGCTGACGGGCTGGCGCTGTGCGGCTTCCAGTACTTCGCCGAATCGGTTCTTGGCTTCCAGGGCAGTAACGCTTTTCATAACAGCCAGAATAGCTATTTTGTCCGTAACGGGCAAGGATGGCAGTACCGATGCGATCCGTCGGTGCAGGTGCAGGTGCGGGGGCTCGTGTTCGACGGCGCGCTCGACGCCCTGCCTGAGCCTACGAAAACGTCGTGATATTCAGGGTCATCCACGCCACCCCGAGCCGCTTCTCCACAACGATCTGTTTGCCCTCCAGCCGGTAGGTCAGCTGACAGTTGTGCCTGGGGTTGGACAGTACGGCCGGATTGAAGATCACCATGTTGTCACCACCAGGCCGGCGAACTGACCGGGTCAGTAGACCGGGGTGGCCCTCACGGTGAACCCGCACCCCCACCGACTGACAAAACGCATAGTCGGACGGGTGCAGGAGATCCGGGTGATCGTCGGCGGCTCTGCGCAAATCGAGAAGCGCTGCAGCGCAAGCCACCGAGTAGACCTTGCGCTCGGCGATGACCGCCATCTGCTCGAATCCCGCATCACTGAGCAAGCCCCGATACCAGTGGTAGGCCGACTCATGGACGGTGGTCTCGACCGACTCCGAGCCATACCAGACACCATGGCTGCCATCGGAAAACCGGCTGGCCTGCCAATGCTCGAACGGCCAGGTGATCGCGTTGAACCATTCGGCGTCTTCAAAGGGCCGATCGATGATTGGCGTGCGTGATCGGTAAAGCGGTGGCTTGACCTCGTCTTCCACCGTCTGGGCCAGCAGCCATTCGGCCGGGTCAGCGGTCAGATCGTCGAACAGATCCTGCGACTTGCGCAAGGACACGATGTTGCGGGCGACATCCTGCTGGACGTCGGCCAGCGAGAGCTGGGCAAACAGCGAAGTCATTCCTGCCCCAGCTCAAACGCCGCGCGCGCGGTCCAGGTAGCCGCGCACCATCAGCAGGCCGGCAAACCCCCATTGCCTCACCACCTCGACCGGGGTCAGGTTGTCGAAGGCCTTGTTGCGGGTGGTCATCCAGCGGTAGGCCAAGTCCCGGTTCTGCGGGAACAGCAGCCGCAGGTTCTTGTGGATGCCCAACAGATGGCCCACGCGCTCGTACTGGTCACGGCTGGTGCCAATCGGTTTTCCATTGCGATAGTTCGACAAGGCGGCCCGGTTGCTGGTGGCAATGCCCAGCAGTGCTGCCTGATCCTCGGTGCTCAGCTTCCAGTGGTCGAACAAGCTCATGACCATCCTGGCCAAGGCGCCACGGTCGTGTGACGAGGTCACTTCACGCTCGGCGGCGGCTGCCATGGCGGGCTCCTTGTCTGGTCCTGTTCAGAGCCTGGAGTATGGCAGAGTGTATTTAAACAAACAATTTATGTTTTTAGTACAACAACAACGGTCAGGCCGGCTTTGTCGTGTTTGGTCTTGTTGAAGGTTGCGGGCAAAACCATCATTCGCTGATCGATTCAAAGTCGCTTGCCCAGACTGATCACCGCATCAGCTTCGTAGCCGACCGACTGCCAGAAGGCCAGCGCGCCCGAATTCGTGTCAAGCACTTGCAGGTTGATCTTGGGGCAGCCGAGCGCGCTGAGTTGAGCCTCGGCATGCGCCACCAGGGCCTGGCCCAGACCACTTCGTCGAGCGGCGGGATCCACTCCCAGCGAGTAGATCCAGCCGCGATGACCGTCGTAGCCCGCCATCACCGTGCCCGCCAGATCATTGCCCTGCAGCCCCAGCCAGAACAGCCCATCACCAAAGGCGAGCTTGCGCTCGATGCTGCTGCGCGGATCGCGCTGCGGTTTCAGCGGGTCGTCGTACTCGGGGAATACCCGCTTCCAGAGATCGACGATCGCGTCGAGGTCGTCGTGCGTGGTCGCTCGAATTTTCATGTCATGTCTCCTTGGAGCACCAGCGCTTCGCTACGTGACGGCATACGCAACGAAGCTCTGTAAAGACCCGTTCAAACCCCGAGAAACCGGTGCAATTGCGCCGGATCGTCTGTCAGCGCACCAGACGGCGCATCGAGCGCGACCTGCCCCTTGACCATCACCGTGACCCGGTCGCTGGCCTGCAGCACCGACCGGAAGTTATTGTCGACCACCACGATAGCGATTCCGTCGGCCCGCACGGTGGCGATGATCCGCCAGATCTCGGCCACGATCAGTGGCGCCAGACCTTCGGTGGCTTCATCGAGAAAGAGCAGGTCGGGGTTGGTCATGAGTGCACGACCGATCGAGAGCATCTGCTGCTCGCCGCCCGACAGTTGCGTGCCGCCATGGTCGCGCCGCTCGGCCAGTCTTGGGAAGGTTTCGAGCACGCGCTCGAGGGTCCAGTCGCGGCGACCGCCTGCACCGGCGCGCGCGGCCATCTGCAGATTCTCGATCACCGAGAGTGTCGGAAAGATGCCGCGGCCCTCCGGCACATAGCCGATGCCGGCTCGCGCAATGCGATAAGGCGGCGCGTTGCGCATCGCCTTGCCGTTGATCAGGATCTCACCTGCGCGCACCGGCAGCAGACCGAGCAGGGATTTGATCAGCGTGGTCTTGCCCATGCCGTTTCGGCCCATCAGGCCGACCGCTTCGCCTCGATCAACGCGAAAATCGACGTCGCGAAGGATATGGCTGGCACCGTAATAGGTGTTCAGTCCTCGGGCCTGGATCAGTGATTCAGCCATGCGGCACCTCGTCCGATGCGCTGCCGAGATACGCCGCCTGCACCTGCGTGTTCGCCTTGATCTCGGCCGGGCTGCCAGTGGCCAGCACCCGGCCTTCGACCATGACGGTGAGCACATCGGCCAGCGCAAACACCGCATCCAGGTCGTGCTCGACCAGCAGGATCGCGTGATCGGCCTTGAGCTTTGCGATCAGGGCCACCATGCGCATCGATTCTTCAGCGCCCATGCCGGCCAGCGGTTCGTCGAGCAGCAGCAGGCGCGGTGCGGTGGCCAGCGACAGGGCGATCTCGAGTTGCCGCTGCTCGCCATGCGACAGGGTGCTGGCGATGCGGTCTTCGCGGCCGTCGAGCTCGGCCTGCGCGATGGCGCGACGTGCCAGGGCAAGCGAGGCTTTGTCGCTGTCGGCGGGTGCAAAGAGCCGCCAGGCGTGAGGCGCGCGCGACTGCGCAGCCAGCCGGCAGTTTTCGAGCACGGTGAAGCTCGAAAAAATATTGGTCTTCTGGTAGCTGCGGCCCACACCCAGTCGCGAGATGCGATCGGCTGGCCAGCCGGCGATCTCCTGGCCGTCGAGACGGATCGATCCGGCGCTGGGGGCGAGATCGCCCGAGAGCATGTTGATCAGCGTGCTCTTGCCGGCGCCATTGGGGCCGATCACCACATGCACCTGACCAACCCTGACCTGCAGGCTGACATCGGCGTTGGCGCGCAGCCCGCCGAACTGCTTGCTGAGAGCGCTGACCTCAAGCATGGCGATCGACCTCAGGTTCGTGCTGGCCCTCGGACATCGCGCTTGGTTGAGGTGTGGGTGTGGGGCGCCGATGCCCGCCGGCCAACCCGACCAGCCCCCTGGGCAGAAAGCAGGCCACCCCGACGATGATGATCCCCATCATCAGTTGCCAGTGCCGCGCCAGCACACCGAAGATCGTGTCGTCCTTGAAGAACTCCTCGAGCAGCACGAAGACGAAGGCACCGATGATCGATCCCGACAGCGAGCCCATGCCGCCCAGGATCACCATCATCATCACCGCGCCCGACTGGTGCCACGAGATGATCTCGGGATTGACGAAACCGAATTGCGCCGCCGACAGATAGCCCGCCAACCCGG
>CAIKZV010000691.1 GCA_903831925.1 uncultured Burkholderiales bacterium | reverse complement strand
GATGAGGGCTATTCGGTCGTGACCTGAGTCGGCGATCGCGTCGGCTGCAGGCCCGCAACGCTGCGAATTCGATCAGATCCGGTTACCGGTTGCGTCGCCAGGCAGAATGTCCCGACGCCAGGTGATCGCCAGCGCGAGCGTCAGAAGCAAGCCGCAGATCACCATGCTCACAGCGGTTTCCTGATAGCCGATCCTGGGGATCAGCGCGCCGGCAATCAGCAGACCGAGTGGCAGTGGGTAGATGGCCAGCATCCTCACGCCCATGATCCGACTTCGAAAACGCTGATCCGATGTCCGCAGCAGGATGACCGTCAGTGTCAGCATGCTCAGACTTTGCATGACGCCGGCGCACAGCAGCAGTCCCATCGCCAACCGTACATCGCTCGACAGTGCAAACCCGAGCAGAAAAATGAACCAGATGGCACAGGCGGCCACCATCGTGCGAGCCGGTCGCAAGTAGGGCCCCAGCACGCTGATCGAAATCGATCCGATCAGAGCGCCGAGTGAAAAGCTGGCAACCAGTTGGCCCAGGCCCTGCTGGTCAAGATGAAAGACATTGCGTGCGATATAGGGCATCAGTCCGAGCGTCAGGGGATACGCAGTCAGATTGACCAGCGCGGCGACGCTCATCGAGGCCAGCATCCGGGGCGTGCGCCAGATGTAGGCCATGCCTTCCTTCAGATCGAGCCATGGTGAGGGTTTGGGTGCGGCAATGCCCCCGGCAGCCAGCGCCGGGCCAGATACCGGTTTGCCCTCGGTAAACAGCGTCAGCAGCGCGCCCGCGAGATAGATCACGGTGATCACCATGTACGCCGGCGCCATGCCGAAGAGCGCCATGAAGCCCGTTCCAAGCAGTGCGCCGCCGATCTTGGCCGAGTCCATGGTCGTGCGTGAGATGCCCATTGCGGCCACCAGATGAGTCGCTGGTACGGTGGCGCCGACCAGTGCACTGCGCAGGCCGATATCAGTCGGACGGAGCAGCCCTGCCATCGCGGCAATCAACAGAACGGCGATCGGGCTGAGGCGCTCTGTCAAGGCCAGAAAGAGGATGGCCCCTGCGAAGATCGCATAGCAAAAACGCATTGCACAGAGCACCTTGCTTGCGCCGAGTCGATCGCCGACCACGCCGATCAGCGGCGACAGTAATGTGCCCACATACTGCAAGGCACCGAAGATGGTCAGCAGGGTGACCGATCCGCTTTCGACCAGGACATACCAACCCAGAATCAGGGTTTCCATTTCCATCGCTGAAGCCGTGCAAAGATCGGCTGGCCACTGGAAACGGAAGCTTCTGGTGCGAAAGGGTGCCAGCGCGGCGATGTCGCTCATCGCGCGTCGCATCCTTCGAACGGCGATGCGGCCTGCGCGCAGTCAGCGACATTGACGGCCAACGGCGGTTGACGCCGAAGTGCAAAGGCAATCGACAAGTGACTGTCTCCTGGTATTTCAGGCGATCATGCCTGTGTGCAAGCAACAGGTCCACGAGAGGAGTCAATTCTGATGAGAATGCAGAACAAGGTGGTGATCGTCATTGGCGCCGGCCAGAGCCCCGGAGAAGGGATTGGCAACGGGCGCGCATCGGCGCTGCTCTATGCCCGAGAAGGCGCGCGGGTGCTGGCGGTCGACTCGAATCTCGCTTCGGCGCAGGAGACCGCAACGGCGGTGCTGGATGCGGGTGGCCAGTGCGAGGCGTTCAAGGGTGATGTGCGCAATGAGGCCGACATGGCGTCCGTGATGGCGCGGACGCAGGCTTTATGGGGCCGAATCGACGTGCTGCACTACAACGTGGGCGTCAGTTTGTCGGGCGGCGACCGCAAAGTGCAGGACTTGACCGAGGCCGCCTTCGACAATGTGAATGCGATCAACCTGCGCGGCTATGTGATGGCAGTCAAGCATGTGCTGCCGGTGATGCAGGCTCAGCGCTCGGGCGTGATCCTTGCGATCTCATCGGTTGCAGCCTGGTCATCGACCTACCCGATGGTGGCCTATAAAACCAGCAAGGCGGGCATGATCGCTTTCACCGAGCAGGTCGCTCGCCTGAATGCCGAATTCGGCATCCGTGCGAATGCGGTCTTGCCGGGTCTGATGGACACCCCGATGGCGGTCGACACCAGAGCGCGCGAGCTGAATCGGCCTCGCAGCGAAATTGCAGCGATGCGTGATGCAAGGGTGCCGTTGGGTCGGAAGATGGGCTCCGGATGGGATACCGCCCATGCCTGCCTGTTCCTGGCGAGCGACGAGGCCAAGTTCATTACCGGTGTTGCCTTACCGGTGGATGGCGGGGCGAGCCTGCGAGGTGGCGATTAGCCGTCGACAGCCCACTTCGTCAGAGTGCTGCAGCCGGAGGCAGGACCCTCACGCGGATCACATGCGGCACCGCTTCAATGGCGGCGACCGCCTCATCGCTGATGCTGCTTTCGGCATCGATGATGTTGACGCCCAGATCGCCACGGCTTTTGTTGACCATGTCGAGAACGTTGATGCGATTCTCGGCAAGGACCGACAGCACCTGCCCGAGCACGCCAGAGACGTTGTCGTTAAGCACGGTGATGCGGGTGGCGCCAGGAGCGCGATCGAGTCGAACCGCCGGAAAATTCACCGAATTCGTGACATTGCCGTTCTCGAGATAGTCGACGATCTGGTTGGCCGCCATCACCGCGCAGTTTTCTTCCGACTCTTCGGTGCTGGCGCCGATATGAGGCATGGCGATCACCCCGGGATGGTTCAGCAGCATTGGCTCTGGAAAGTCGCACACATAGCGACCGAGCTTTCCGGCATCAAGGCTTCGCTTGACAGCGGCTGCATCAACGATGGTTTCGCGTGCGAAATTCAGGATCACTGTGCCGGGCTTGACCAGTTTCAGGGCATCGTCATTGATCAGATGATGGGTTGCCTCGATCGCCGGCACATGCAGCGAGATGAAGTCGGCTCGCGCCAGCAGCGCCTGCAGGTTTTCCATTCGGGTCACGGCATTGGATAGCCGCCATGCGGCATCGACCGACAGGGCCGGGTCGAAACCCAGAACCTTCATGTCCATGGCCAGTGCCACGTCGGCCACCATCGAGCCGATGGCACCCAGACCAACGATGCCAAGCGTCTTGCCTCTGAGTTCGAGGCCGGCAAAACGGGCCTTTTCTTTTTCGAGCAGGGTGGACATCTCGCCGGCATCGGTGATGGCGCCGAGGCTGTTGACATACTCGATGCCGGGCAGGATCCCGCGCGCAGACAGCAGCATGCCAGCGAGCACCAGCTCTTTGACCGCATTGGCGTTTGCGCCTGGTGTATTGAAGACCACGATGCCGGCGGCGCTGCATTGCGCAACCGGCACGTTGTTCACGCCTGCCCCCGCGCGCGCAATGGCCAGCAGCGTGCCGGGAAACTCGACGTCCTGCAGTTTCTGGCTGCGGATCAGGAACGCCTCGGGGTGACCGATGTCACTGCCGACCTCGTAGGTTTGCCGATCGAAGCAGTTGAGGCCTTTGACCGCAATCTTGTTGTAGGTTCTGACTTTGTACATGGCGATGCTCAGGCTGAGGCCGTCTGTTGAACCTGCTGGTATGCCCAGGTCAGCCAGGGCATCAGCGCCTTGAGATCGGACGCCTCGACTGTCGCGCCGCACCAGATCCGCAGACCCGCCGGCGCGTCCTTGTAGGCGCCAATGTCGTAGGCGACACCCTGTGATTCAAGCAGCTTGACCATGGCACCCACCTTGTCCGCCGGCAGCGCGACGCTCAGGCAGACGCTGGTGTTGGAACGCGTTGCCGGATCTTTGGCCAGAAAGGAGATCCAGTCATTGGCCGCAACGAAATCGGCGATCACTTTCAGATTTTCCTCACTGCGCGCAATGGTGGCCTTCACGCCGCCGAGGCTGTCAACCCATTGCAGGGCATCGAGATAATCGGCCACGCACAGCATCGAGGGCGTATTGATGGTTTCGCCCTTGAAGAGTCCCTCGGTGATCTTGCCGCCCGACTTCATGCGAAAGACCTTGGGCATGGGCCACGGCGGGTTGTAGCTTTCGAGCCTGGCCACCGCACGAGGACTGAGAATCAGCATTCCGTGGCCGCCTTCTCCGCCAAGCACCTTCTGCCAGGAGTAGGTCACGACGTCGAGCTTGTCCCAGGGCATGTCCATCGCGAAGACTGCCGAGGTGGCGTCGCACAGCGTCAGGCCGGCGCGATCGGCGGGGATCCAGTCGCCATTGGGCACCCGCACGCCTGAGGTCGTCCCGTTCCAGACGAACACCACATCGTTGTTGAAGTCGACGCCGGAGAGGTCGGGCAGTTCGCCGTATTCGGATTTGATGACATTGACCTGCGGCAGCTTGAGCTGCTTCACGATGTCGGTCACCCATCCGGCGCTGAACGACTCCCACTCCAGCACGTCCACGCCTTTCGGTCCAAGCAGTGACCACATGGCCATCTCGATGGCACCGGTGTCCGAGCCGGGTACGACGGCCACCCGATAACCCTCGGGCAGCCCGAGCAGACGGGCGCTTTCTGTGCAGGCGAGTGCAAGCGCCTGCTTGCCGATCGATGAACGGTGGGATCGGCCGAGGGTGTCGAGGTTCAGGGCGCCGACGTCATAGCCGGGGCGCTTGGCGCAGGGACCGGATGAGAAATTGGGGACGGTGGGCTTGACCGTGGGGTGCATCGCTGTCTCTTGTGTGAAAGGGCGTTTGGGGAGGGCCGACGCAATTCTAACGTTCGGCCGCGTATCAGATAGTCGGGACGACCCGGCCCTCGATCGGATAGGCAGGATCGTTATAGCCAGGGGTAGAGGGATGGCCCGGCGCCACCATCGATTCGATCAGCATTTCATCTTCAATGCCAAAGCCGTGTTGGAGAGAACCGAGGTATTCCTGCATCTGCGCAATCGTTCTCGGGCCGACGATAGCCGAACTGATCAGTCGATTATGAAGCACCCAGTTGACCGCAAATTGAGACGCCGTCATGCCGTGTGCAGCCGCATGGTCGGCAACGCGCTGGGCCAGCACCAGTGACTCGTTGCGCCATTCCGTCTGCATCATCCGTCGATCGTTGCGGGCAGCCCGCGAGTCTTCGGGCGGTGCTTCACCAGGTCGATACTTGCCAGCGAGCACGCCTCGCGCGAGCGGCGAGTAAGAGGCCACGCCGATGCCGTAATGCGCGCAGGCGGGCAATAACTCGACCTCGGGCATTCGGTTGAATGCGTTGTAGTAAGGCTGGCAGACTGCCGGCGGCGATATGCCGGCTTCGCGGCAAAGGTTGACGATCTCTGCAACCCGCCAGGCTCGGTGGTTTGACACGCCGAGATAGCGTACTTTGCCGGCCCGCACGATATCCGCGACCGCGCCGATGGTCTCCGAAAGCGGCGTCTCGAGATCCTCGCGATGCAGATACCAGATATCCACATGATCCAGCCCCAGGCGTTCGAGCGATTCGTCGATGGCCTGAAAGAGCCAGCGTCGCGACAGTCCGCGCCGATTGGCATCCGACCCCATTGCATTGGCCACTTTGGTTGCGACCACCCAGCGGTTGCGATCCGTCGCGATCGCAGCGCCCGTGATCCGCTCGGATTCGCCTTTTGAATAGACGTCGGCGGTATCGATGAAATTGATGCCGGCATCACGGCTGGCAGCAACGATTTCGAACGATTCAGCTCGCGTGGTGCGATCTCCGAACATCATCGTGCCAAGGCAAAGGGCAGACACCCGCACGCCGCTGCGGCCCAGTGGGCGATGTTGCATCGTCTTCTCCTGTCGGATAACCGCCTGGCTTGATCGCCGGGACGGCATTGCGTTCAGCGGGCAAGAACCAGCTTGGCCTCAATGCTTTTTCATTGAAGCGCTAGCTCTGATGCTTGTGCCCGAAGGCCTCATTGAACCGGAAGACCTGAAAATTCCGAAATCCCGGGCCGGTCGATCTGTCGCGGGCTGCGCTGATGGTCGACGGCTCTACCCGGACACTGCGTGTGGCTGATCCACCTAACATTGAGTCCGATCATCAGCAGGGGCGGTCACATGGCTGATCATCGGGCGCCCGTCCTGACAAACCATCGTGCCGATCGCCAAGTCCGAAAAACACGAAAATCATTCTGATTTCCTTCTGCTGGGGGGCGGTATTGCCTGCGCCAGCGCCGCTGAGACGCTGCGCATCGAAGGGGCATCTGGCTCGATCACGATGATCTGTGGTGAGCCCTTTCTGCCGTATCAGCGCCCCGCCTTATCGACGATCCTGCGTCAGGCCGGCAATGCACGAGAGCCGCCTGCGGTGCTGGCAGCTGATTTTTATGCCAGCCATCACATTGACCTGTTACTCGATACGCAGGTGGTCGCCGTAAATGCGCGCAGTCAGCGTGTGACCACAAAGGCCGGCAAGGTCTGGCATTACGACCGGATGCTGATCGCGACCGGAGCCGAGGTCATTCGCCTGAAGCTGCCTGGCTCAGACCTGGCCGGCATTCACTACCTTCGTACGCTGAAGGATGCACGGGCCCTTCACTCAGAAATCCGTCCCGGTGCGCGCGCAGTGGTGATCGGTGCGAGCTTCATCGGAATGGAACTCGCTGCGAGCCTTCTGCAGTCGGGTGTGGATGTCACGATGCTGGTGCGAGAGAGCAGGGTCTTCGATACCCTTCGTGACAAGCGAGTCAGCGACTATTTCTATGAAATCTACCGCAAGCGGGGGATCCAGGTTCATTACGACGAAGCAGTGCAATTCTCGTCGAGCGATGCCAAGACCGCCGCACAACGAGGTGGCCGGGCTAGCCCGCAGGCGCGCTCAGGATCCCGCGTCTGCGGGGTCGTCACTGCGGCAGGGCTTGAATTGCCCTGCGATTTCGTGGCGGTCGGTATCGGCGTCACGCCTGTGGTCGACTTTTTGCGCGGTAGCGGTATTGCGGTCGACGACGGTGTAGTGGTCGATGAGTTCCTGTGCAGCAACTATCGTGATGTCTATGCCGCAGGCGATGTCGCGAATTTCAATGACCTTGTTTTCAACGTCCGGCGTCGGATGGAGCATTGGGACAACGCTGTCAAACAAGGGCAGACCGCTGCAAAAAACATGCTCGGTCAGAGGCTTCGCTACGACGAGGTGTCCTATTTTTTCGGTGAACTCTTCGATGTGAGCTACCAGTTTTTCGGTCTGCCGTTGGAGACAGACGAGAAAAGCGAAATCGGGTCTCTCAAGTCGCAGTCGAGTGCCTTGCTTTATCTGCGCGAAGGCGTGCTGCGAGCGGTCTTCACAACCGGGCGACCCGCCAAGGAGACGCATGCCCTTCAAGCCCTGATCCGGTTTCGAACGCATATCGCAAAGTGGCTGCCTCATCTGAATTTCCCAGGATTTCAGCTCAATTCGGTGCCGGCGCAGACCGTACTGATACTTCAGGGCGGCGGTGCGCTCGGCGCCTTCGAGTGGGGCGTTGTTCGCGCGCTCGAAGAAAGTCGCATCTCGCCGGATATCGTTGCCGGCGTCTCGATCGGCGCCTTCAACGGCGCAATCATTGCCAGTCACCCCGGGCACGCCACCAAGGTGCTGAAGGCATTCTGGAAAGAGCTGGCGGTGCTGACCACCGAACTTCCCGACAAGCGCGCGCAGCAGCTGATCACCTCCTGGGAGATATTCACGCTCGGTGTGCCAGGATTTTTCAGGCCCCGATGGCTCAACGCCCGTTCGGTTCTCAATGAATTACCGAGTGAATGGACCTACCTCTACGATGCAGCACCGATGAAATCGCTGCTGCTGAAATATGTCGACTTCAAGGTCCTGAAATCGAGTCCGGTTCGATTGCTGATCAGCGCGGTCGACGTCGAAACAGCCAATCTGCGGGTGTTCGACAGCTATGTCGATGAGCTCACCCCGGAACACATCATCGCCAGCGGCAGCCTGCCGCTGGCGTTGCCCTGGACCACCATTGATGGCCGACATTACTGGGACGGTGGCATCGTCAGCAATTCGCCTCTAGATCAGGTCATTGAGCGGTGCGGGGCATATGGCAAGCAGATCTTCATTGTTGATCTGTTTCCGCATCGAAAGCCCTTGCCGACCAGCTTGCTAGAGGTCATCGCTCGTCGCGATGAGATCATCTATGCCGAGCGCTATCGAAGGGATTCCTATCAGCGTCAAGTGGTGAGCGACTACCGCAAGCTCGTCGATGAAACCTTGAGTCATGTCGATCCGACGGTGGCCTCGCAGTTGCGACAGCGCCCGCGCTACATCGAACTGATGGGTGATGACCACGATCAGAAGATCATGCGGATCATGCGCAGCGATGCCCACGGTGAGCCGGCATCGCGAGATTACGACTTCTCGCTTGCTTCGATCATGAGGCTGCAGCGTTCGGGATACCACGCCGCCAATCTGGTGCTCGGCGATATCTCGGGGCTTGTGACTGATGGCACGGCATGAGGGGTCGGCAGTCAGGGCTGAGCGATCGAGGCGCCGTCCGTATACTGCAGCGAGGCGACGCTGACTGGCCCGGATCTGGCTTGCTTGTCAGAATGGTCGATGGTGACAGGAGGGTCAATGAAGCGATTTTTTTTGCTTGCGCTGCTGCTGAG
>CAIKZV010000690.1 GCA_903831925.1 uncultured Burkholderiales bacterium | reverse complement strand
TACGATAGCGCCTTGGGCTCCATGATTTGAGCCATTCCTGCGCGATGACATTCCTGTGGAGTCCGATCCGTGCCGACCCTGATGCTGCCTCAACACGACGGCCGGCTGCTGCCCTTCACAACCGCCGCGCCTCGTGCCATGACGACGCCGCCGCGCCAGCCCTTCAATCGCATCGCCTTCGCCGCGCCGCATGTGGTCGCGCAGCCCCTGGCCAGCGTCGATCCCTGGGCGGGCTGTGCCCTTGATTGGGATGCGACGATCGCCATCCGCCGCAGGCTGTGGGCGCAGGGCCTGGGCGTGGCCGAAGCGATCGACGCGGCACAGCGCGGACTCGGGCTTGACTGGCCGACCTCGCTCGAGCTGATCGGCCGCGCCATTGAGGCCTCGAAGGATTATCCCGATGCCAGGCTCTTTGCAGGCTGCGGCACCGACCAGATCGGCGACCTGCCGCGGGTCACGGTGGCCGAGGTGCTCGAAGCCTATGAAGCGCAGGCCGAAGCGATCGAACAGTCTGGTGGGCGCCTGATCATCATGGCCAGCCGTGAGCTGGCCGACTGCGCCCGTTCGCCCGATCAGTACGGCCTGGTCTACGACCGGCTGCTGTCGCAGGTGCGCGAGCCGGTCATCATCCAGTGGCTGGGCGAGCTCTTCGATCCGGCGCAAAGCGGCTACTGGGGCTGCGAGCATCTCGACGAAGCACTCGACGTGGCGCTGGGCGTGCTCAACCGCAATGCCGACCGCATCGACGGCGTCAGGCTGTCATTGCCCGATCGGGCAACCGAGGCGGCGGTGCGAGCGCGTCTTGCTCCCGGCATTCGCCTCTACACCGGCGATGAATTCGATTTTGTCGATCGCATCGAGGGCGACGCGACCGGATATGCCGACGCGCTGCTCGGTGTCTTCGATGTCGCGGCGCCGATTGCCTGCGATGCGCTTGCAGCGCTCGCCGGTGGCGATGCCCCGGCCTATCGCCGGATGCTCGAGCCGGTGCAGACCCTGGCGCGCCACCTTTACAGCCCGCCCGCGCAACACGGCACGACCGGCGTGGTGCTGCTGGCCTGGCTCAACGGTGACCAGGACCATTTCGTGATGGTCGGTGGCCAGCAGTCGGCCCGCCACCTGATTCATCTGGCCGAGGTGTTCAGGCTGGCCGATGCCGCCGGGCTGCTGCGTGACCCTGATCTGGCCTGCGCCCGGATGACCTCGCTGCTGGCAACGCAGGGTGTGACTTAGGCCGGCGTGCCTCTTAGTGCAGCTTTCTTAGTGCAGCTTTCTCAGTGCGCACCCACCGAGATCATCACGTTCACGATGCCGGCTTTCTCGAATTCCAGCATCAGCGGATAGCTTGATCCCTGCTGCAGCGGCATTTTCAGTCCACGCAGGACGAGGATGGGGCCACCCGGCGCCGAGACCTCGGCGCGATTAAGGCTCACCGGAATCGACTTCAGGTCGGTGCCGTCGGCCGCCGGACCCGATCGCATCTCGACGCGTTGTGCAATCGGGCTGAAGCCGCGGATCAGCTGGTCGCCCTGGGTCTGGTCAGCCACCGTGAAGTAGATGTTGGCATCGGTCTGGCCGGCTGGCGTGGCGTCGGCCCAGGGATGAATGACGGTGAAATTCGGCGTCTGGTATTCGTGAGCCGAGGCAGAAAGGCCGGTGAGCGCAAGCGCCACGGCGATGATCCAGCGGTAGAAAGGGGTCATGACGATGCGCCTGGTGCTTGAAATTTCAGTTGATAGCCCTAGGCGTCGAGCCGCTCGGGGATGGCGTTGAAGGCCAGCGTGATGCGTCGCGGCCCTTCGTTTGGCGGGACCTCATGCAGCAGGTAGCTTGGAAAGAGCAGCAGGTCACCGGGCTCGGGCTGCGGGCTGCGCCACTTGTCGGCATTGAACGCGCCGGTCTCGGCTCGCGCATTGGTGTTGGCGAACACGAAATCACGGCCGCCCAGGCTGCGGGTAAACAGAGTCCAGGACGAGGGGTGCACATCGCTCAGATAGAGGATGCCGCAGGCAAAGCAGTTGGCATGGTTGTGTACCGACTGGCGCCCGCCGGTTTCCATGACGTTGACCCACATCTCCTTGATATGCCAGGTGAGTGGCTCGCCGAAAAGCAGCTTGCCGAAGGCCTTCAGATGAGGCGCAAGCAGCGTGTGGAGTTGGGCAAGCTCCGGGCGATCGGACGCTGACAGCATCGCGGTATGGGTAAGCGCCTGCGAGCGATGGTTCTGTGTGGTCGCCCCCGGCACCAGCACCTGATTGAGCGCCGTGACCTGCGCGCCCGACAGCAACTTTTCAACGCGCATCACCGGCGTGGGAAAGAGCTCGAAGACATCGCTCATGATAATCAGGCTCCCAGGCCCATGGTGACCAGGCGATCGATCACCCAGAACGCGCCGACCGCGCCGACCGCGTAGAGGACCGGCACTCGCAGCCGGCTAGCCAGCCCGATGCGGCTTGCGGCCAACCATACCAGCCAGGCGACCAGCACCACCGCGATCTGCCCGGCTTCGACACCGAGATTGAAGGACAGCAGCGCGACCAGCATCTGCTCCTGCGGCAGGCCGATTTCCTTCAGTGCACCGGCAAATCCCAGCCCGTGAATCAGGCCGAAGGCAAAGGCGACCAGGGCCGGCCATCGGCGGGTGAGCGTTTCGTCACGTCGAAGCGCCTCGCCGCAGACCAGCACGATCGACAGCGCAATCGTGGCCTCGACCGGCGGCGATCGCAGCACCAGCCATCCGAGCGCACTCGCTGCGAGCGTCAGGCTGTGGGCGATGGTGAAGGCGGTGATCGTGACCACCAGGCGGCGGTTGAATCCGACCAGCATCAGCAGACTGATCACGAACAGCAGATGGTCATAGCCGGTCAGGATGTGCTCGAAGCCCAGAAGGCCATAGGTCACACCGACTTCGGTTGCACCGCGCGTGTCTTTCGCGCCGCCGAACAGCTGCACCTTGGGCTGACCGCCGGTGAGTGTAAAGACCTGTGGCGGGCCCTCGCGCCAGAAGATCCTGACCACCGCAGCCGAGTACGCCTTGCCGACGCCCTCAATCGTGAAGGGGCCGTACAGTCCCTTCGGCCCGCATTGCACCACCTGTTCCGATGCCTGGCAGCCCTGTGGCCACACCGGTGTGAGGTCTTCCGACACTGGCCTGGATTTGCCCGATGGCCCCCAGCCCCAGGTGAACTGACCAGGCTGGTACTCGCGCATGGTGAGTTCCATCATGGTCATCTCATGCGCCAGGACGGGTGCGCACAGGCTCATCAGCACAGCCCAAAGGCCTGCCAGCGTGCGCCGTTTCAGCCTTGCCACCCGATTCATGAGCCGGCCTTTTCGACGTTCACACGGTATTTGCTGCCCATCTCCCGCACGGCTTTGGTCGACAGCGCGGCCATGGTCTCGTCTTTCCAGTCCTGGTAGACCGACTCTTTCACCGCGTCGAATTCGACCGACTTGCCGGGCTTGATGACTTCAAGCCTGATCACGCGCGGCCCGTCTGAGGACTCGAGAAGCTGCCACTGGCCAGGGGGCATTTTCTGCAGCGCGTCGGCGAAGGCAGCGCCATAGCTCTGCACGATATTGTCGCGAGGTCGGTCCTTGAAGACCCTCAGGCTGCTTTGCGCATCGATCTCACCTTTACCGTTCAGGCCCTCGACGAAGCGGCGCAGCGCCGGCTCGGATCGGTCGCTGGTGACCACCGCTTCCAGGAAATCCAGGCGGGTCGGCTCGCCATAGCTGTCCTTCCTGGCATCGAACCAGGCTTTGAGCCCGGCCTCGTCGATGCGGGGCAGCGTGATGCCGCTTTGCGTGACGCTCAGTGCCTTGAAGATCACCCTCTCACGGATCGCACTGTCGCCACGGTCCAGGCCGAGTGCGAGGCCCTCGCGGTAGAGCACTTCATTGTCGACCCACCGATCGACCAGGATCTTCATATCGCTGGCGCTCGGTTCGCGCTTGAGGCTGTCCATGAACCGGGTACGGGCCTCGCTCTGCACGGCTGGGCTGACATTGATGGTCTGGGCATCGCCCCGGCGTTTGAGCAAGGCCTGGTCGACCGCGAAGATTGCGGCGCCAAGCAGAAAGAAGTGCAGCAGCGGGTCGCGGGCAAGTCGGCGCAGACGGTCGGACGATGTGGGTGAGGCGGTCTGAGGGGGCGCGTCGGTTCGCGGGGAGGCGGTCTGGTCGATGTTCATGAGTAGGTGGTGTCGCTTGCAGGTGAGAGCTGATCGGGTTGAATCGGGCCGGACGCTGTTGATCGGACGCCATTGATCGTGCGCCATTGATAGGACGCTATTGATCCGACGCTTTGGCAGCAGGCGCCTGATCGGCGCCGATGCGGGATGGAGGCTGGATGGATTGAAGGGCGTTCAGGACCGACTGCGACCGGGCCGGATCGATCGGTTTGACCGCATTGGCCAGTCCCAGCAGCGGATCCCGGGCGGGCTGAAAATCAGGGCTTGATTTCAGCAGGTCCAGCATCAGAGGCTCGAGACGATCCAGCATCACGACCGGGTCGGGCGATGGCGCGATCCGCAGGCCGGCCTGCAGGTAGCGATTGCGGGTGGTCCAGTAAGACTGAAGCCGCGCCACGGTGGCGTCGTCGTCACGCGGCAGCCAGCCAGGCGCATCGGGGTCGAGCGTATCGAGAAGCTGCGATACCCGCTGTCGGGGTGTCGACGGCGGCGCGTAGGTATCCCAGGGTGCGCGATAGCTGATCACCGGATGGTCGTCGGTGTTGATCGGCGCGTCGCCGACCCAGCGCTTGAGGCTGCGATTGGATGCCAGCGCACTGCCCAGAACAGCCCATTCGTCGACCAGTCGCGCCTGCTGGGCGAGCGCCTTGCCTGAGCCGGTGAGGGCGTTCATTCGCTGGCGGATCTGCTGCGCATCCCAGCGCGTGCCGCCCTTGCGGGCGATCAGCCCGAGAACCGGGCTGTCGAGGCTGTTGCTGGCCAGCACCGCCACCGCATCCGGATAGACCGCGAGGAAGGCGGCCGCGACGCTGCGAACATTGTCGAGTTCCATCTGATGCACCGGCAGCCACTGGCAGAAGATGCCGCCCGGCGCGAGCGTGTCGGCGATGGCCTGAAAGTGCTCGACGGTAAAGAGCGGGCCGGCGCCGCTTCGAGCCGGATGAAAGAGGTCAGCGATGATCACATCGTTGAGCACCGGTGCCAGGGTCACATAGCGGCGGGCGTCGGCTTGCACGACGCGAAGCCGGTCGCGATCGCGTGGTGCCGACGCCTCGAACCAGGTGTTGGCCTCGATGACTTCGGGCAACAGCTCGACCGCCACTGCGCGCACCCTGGGCTCCTGCGCCGCGACCAGTGCGGTGTATCCGGTGCCCAGGCCCAGCACCAGCACCTGACGCGGGTCGGGATGAAGCAGCATCGGGATCTGGGCCAGCCGGGTCTCGAGCGGGCTGTGGGCGCTGCTGCCTTCCTGGATGCGATTGTTGATGTGAAGGCGACGGACCTGATCGCTGTCGGCAATCACGCTGACAGACGCCATCATGCCGTCGCGATGGTGCAGCACCTCGCCGCCGGGCGGCAGGCTGGTGAGTCGCAGCGTCGGGCTGAGCGAAGCCAGCGCCAGCAGGCCGGCGGTGATCGCCATGGCCGGCCGGCGCCAGTTGCCTGATACCGACAGCGCCAGATAGCCGAGGCACAGCAGCAGGATCGCTCCTTTCATGCCGAGCGCCGCCAGGCACAGGGCGCCTGCCAGCGGAGCAAGCGCGCCGCCGGCGGTATTGAAGGCCAGGGCGCGCCCGAGCGAGCCGCCCGAGGCGACGGTGAGTTGCGCCGCGCAGGCAAAGAGCGCCCCCATCGCGATCGTGGGCAGGCCCATCACCGCCAGGGCTGCCAGCGTCTCACCTGCCAGCGCGCTCCAGGCCGATCGGCCAAACCAGGCCGCGGGTGCATTCGTCAGGGCCTCGACCCACCAGGCCGCCACGCCGCCGGCAAGCACCGCCCAGACGCAGACCAGCAGCAGTTGTTCAAGTGTGCGTCGGGTAAGGGAGGCGGTCTTGATCTGTCGGTCGAACCAGGCACTGCCCACGGCGGTACCGGTGAGATAGACCGCCAGGAGCAAGGCATAGCTGTAGACGGTATTTTCGGTGACCTGGCTCAGAACGCGAAAGGCGATGACCTCATAGGCCACACCCAGCAGTCCGGTGACCGCGAGCAGCTTGTAGGGTGCCTGCTCACGCTGCTGGGGCGCGGCGTGGTCAGACGCAGCGACCGCGGTTTGCGGCGACCTGTTGCGAAGACTCCATCCGGCCAGCAGCGCGCAGATCAGATGCAGCGCGCAGCCCAGCAGACCGGTTCGCTGAAACCCGAGGGTCGGGATCGACCAGAACCCCGTGCCAAGGACGCCCAGCACCGCACCGGCGGTATTGGCGGCGTACAGACCGCCGACCGAGGGCGTGGCGCCCTGCACGATGCGGTGCATCGCCGGCAAGGCGGCGCCCATGGCCAGGGTCGAGGGCAGCAGGCAGACGAAGGGCACGCCAAGGGCGACCGTGAAGTGCCAGGCAACCGAGGGCTCGGCGCCGATCAGCCGGCCGGCCCATGTCTGAATCGCAGGCAGCACGAACACCAGCACCAGCCCCCAAGCGGCCATCAGACATTCGAGTGCGACATACCAGCGCAGTGGCCGTGAGCTGCGATCGATTCGGCCGCCCAGCCAGGCTGCGCCAAGCGACATTCCTGCAAAGAAGGCGCCGAGCACCGCCAGCACCGAAAGATGTTCGTGTCCGAGACCGACCGACCACTGCGAGGTCCAGACCACCTGCCAGCCGAGCGCAGCCGCGCCTGACAGCAGGAGCGCAAGGTATGCGACGGCTCCTGCCGGGACATCGGCATGCGTGCGGGTGCTCAGATCGGCAGAAAGACTCATTCGATTTATCAAATGCAAAGACCGGCCGTGGTGGCCGGTCTGTTGGCGAGCCCGCCGCAGCACTTGCTGCAGCGGGCGCTTTCACGCAAGCGTGATTACATCGATTTCACGCAAGCGTGATCACTTGACGGCTGCGATCGCGGTCGAGCCTTTGACTTCGACAAAGACCGGATTGCTGTAGAACCACAGATCGGCCCAGGCTGCGACGTCGAAGCTGGAGTACTTCACGCCGTTGACCGTACGCATGTGGGCCGGGCAGGCAGCATCTGAACAAGGGATCGTGCCGGCCACGGTCTGAGTGCTCGGGTTGGAGATGAAGTCGTTGATCGGATTGCCGTTGGGATCGGTCTCGGACGGCGTTGCGGCCGGCAGATTGGTGCCGCGCAGACGGACATACTGCGAGGCAGCCACCGCCGGAATCCTCAGCGTCATCACCTTCACGCCACCCGCCATCGAGGTCCAGTTGGTCGAGTTGAAGACCTTGGCGATCTTGGCGCTGGTGTTGCTCGCCGCACTCGAGCCGATCAGACCAGCGTAGTTGGCGCTGGTCGGGTCGACTTTGCCGGTCACGTTGCCGCTGATCAGGTCGACGTGGTCCAGCACCGGCGCATTGAGCGGCTGGGTGATGCTGATCTGCTTGAGCGAAGGATTGGCGAAAGAATAGGG
>CAIKZV010000689.1 GCA_903831925.1 uncultured Burkholderiales bacterium | reverse complement strand
GTAATGGTGGCGGCATTGGTGATATCGATGGCAAAGACCGATGAATTGCCATTTGCCCCCCCTGCCCCGGTCGTGCCTATCACCATCGAGCGCCACGACGATCCGTCGTGCCAGTCGCCTGCAGTGACCGGTCCGTCGACATAGTAGTTATGGTCATAGCCAGGGTTGAGCAGGTTTGACAGCGTCGGATAGACACCGCGCGGCACGTAGGCAAAGCGCTCCACGCCGGTCGCGGCATCGAAGGCATGGAACATGCCGTCATTGGCACCGACATAAACGGTCGAGACCGTGCCAGTGCGCCGTGCAGCCACATAGGCGGAATAGCTCGAGCCGATGGTCGACATGGCGCCATAGCCATAGTCGGGGGCCTTCACATAGAGCGGCGTCGAGTTGACGATGTCGCCCAGAAGCGACTCGCGCCTGCGGAACTTCGTGCCGGCGGAGATGCCGGTTGCCGGCAACTCAAGACTCTTGTCACCGCGCAGATAGCTGACCGCTTCAGCCGCGGTGTAAGAAAAGCCTGCGGCAGTCGAGGTCAGGCTGCTTGCCTGTGCCGCATTGAGCGATGCGACATCGAAGGTGGTCGAGACATTGAGTGCGCTGCTCGACAGGATATTGCGCGCCCCGAATGCCGGCAGGCTCGCTGTCCAGTCGGGCGCGACGACATTGCCCTGAGCCAGTGACTCGAGATCGGCCGATTTATACGCCTTCATCGCACCGGTCCATTTGCCGGTGGTGTAGCTCGGGAAAAACGCCTGCGAGATGCTGGTGATCGCCGGGCCGGTGACCGCCACCCCGCCTGCCGAGCCTTGCCGGGTTGCGATCTCGAGGAAGCTGCCGAGCACACCGCTCTTGAGTTCGGCCACCGTCTGCGCGGCATAGAAGTTGCCGCGCGAGGCGAGCGCTGCTCTCATGCTGTCGTTGACTCGGTTTCCGCCGGTCGACAGCGTGCTGGTCAGATCGACCGTGGGCCAGGTCACCGTGGTGCTGTTGGTCACCGCGGTACGCGTTGCCGCGGTATCCATCGATGCCGACAGGCCATAGCCGATGATGTAGGTGCTCATCGATTGCCAGAACGCCGGATTCGGGCGCAGCGAGTCGGTGACCGGCAGGATAACGTTGGGCATATCCGGGCGCAGGTCGTGATTCCAGTAATAGACCGCTGCATCGGTGAGGGTCTGCGGCTGATTGGCGCCGCTGCTGAATTGCAACCAGTTGGACGGCTGGTAGGTGAAGGTGGCACCGGCATTGACGCCGTCGCCGGTGATGGTCGGTCCGGCCACGTTGTCCGATTCCTGCGGTCCGCCATTGCCGGTCATCGTCGAAGGCCCGGATGAGCCGATCAGGGGCTGTCCGGCTGCAGCATTGGTCCATTCGCCGTCGGTCGTCAGAAACAGGCTGTTGCGCCGACAGGCCAGTTGCGGGGAGGTGTCCTCGGTACCCGGTGTCGCGCCCCAGGGCCCTTTGTTGTCGGTGCGCGCAAAATAGCGCCCGACCGAATCGATGGCCTCACGATTGGGGGTCGATCCGACCCAGGTCAGACTGAAGAGCCAGTTGAAGAAGTCGCTGCGATCTTGCGTGCCCACAATGAAGGGCCGCACGCCTCGCACCAGGGCGCCAGGATTCGTCTGGCCATCGATTGAGGGCAGCGCGCTGATCGTTTGCAACTGCTGCGTCAGCCACGGGTTGTAAGCGCCCGAGTAGTAATTGATCCGACCGTATCCGAGGCGCAGCTTTTGCTGGCTGGTCGAGGTCATGCTCGAGAGCGAATCGGCCACCACTGCCTGGGCTGCGAAAAGGCGGTTTCGATAATAGAGGTACCAGTTCGCGTAGTTCTGCGCTTCTTCCAGCCAGGTGCAGGAGGTGATCGCGGCGCAGTCAGAGCGTTGCGAGGTGACATTGGTGGCCGCCGCACCGGTGGTCGCATCGATCACCGGATAGGTATAGGTCGAGGGACGTGTGCGGTCGATCTGCACCACGCGATAGCTCGCCGGCAGGCCCTTGTCGCCGGTGCCGATGTAGGCGTAGTAGCGCGCAGGCGTCAGTGCGGCCGGGTCGGGCACGCCAGGCAAGGCCGGAATCACGCAGCTCATCGGGCTGGTGCCGGTGGGGCAGGATGCGGCATTGACCTGAGACGCAGTGTAGTTGGTTGTCGTCACGGTCTTGGTGGTCGCGACCGGGGTGATCGACGAGGCGCCCAAGGCCGTTCTGGTTGTCGTTTGCGTCATCGGCCAGACCGATGACGCATTGAGCGCGCCCCCGCTGACAGGGCGGTTGACCGTCGTCGTGGTCTTTGTGATCAGCGACGACGCATTGATCTGTGTCGACGGCGAATAAGTCGGCTGCGGCTCGGTGGCAGACGGGCAAGTGATCGTACTCAGGACCGTCGATGTCCAGCCGGTGATGCTGCCATCGCAGTTCTGTCGCCGATAGCATGTCAGGCTGCCGGGGTCAGTCGTGGGCGGAAAAAGCGTGGCGCTTGATGCACCGCAATCGGTACGCGAATAGTTGCAGGCGAGGGTCGCGGGGTTGGGGGTGCTCGAATAGATGGTGTTCACGCCTGCGCAGTCCTGCCGCTGATAGCAGGTCAGCGGCCCGGGGTTGGTGGCGTAGGGCTGAGGAGTCCCAGCGCAATCCTGCCGAGAAAACTGACACTGAAGCGGACCAGGATCGCTTGTCGAGTAGACGTAGGTACCCGAACAGTCTTGACGCCGATAGCAGGTCGCAGGCGTTGGTGTGGTCTGCGTCGAACTCAATGAACCGAAACCCACATTGCCGCAGGACGCTCGATTCTGATAACAGCTCAGGGAGTTGCTGCCCGGATTATCGGTCCAGGTGCCGTTGCAGTTCTGGATGCGAATCGGGCAGCTGATGGTGCCGGGATTCGTCGGCGAGTTCTGCGCAACGCCGTAACAGTCGGTCCAGGTGTAGCCGCAGATCAGTGGCCCGGGGTTGGTGGTGCCGTGCTTGATAACGTTGCCACTGCAGTCGGGTCGTGTGTAGCAGGTGAGCGGTCCGGGATCCGAGGTGAAGGTATCGGTTCCGCCAGTGCAGTTGGTGCGCGTCCAGGTGGTCGTCACGATTTGGGTCGAGGCTGCGACACCGCCTGTGCAATTGGACAGGCTGGCAAAGCAACCGCTCACCGGCGTGGTGGTGGTGACCTGCAAGGGCCGGCTGAAGAGGTCAAGCGGACTGGTGGTGTCGTTGTGGGTCGTCCAGGTCTGATCGGCATGACCATTGCGAGGCGCGGTGGTCGCTCCAGAAATGATCGGGCCGAAATCGAAGGGCATCTTGTTGTAGCGGAAATCGGCGGTCGTACTCAAGGTCACCCGGCGGCCCTGGGTGATCGGCGTGACCGCATTGGTCTGCGAACTCGAATCGGTGCCCAGCAGACCGCGCCCGGCAGTTGAGGTGATCGACACGAAGCCGGTGCCGGATGGCGCCTGGCGGGGATCGCGCTCGGTGAGTTCTGCGGCATTCGCACGCGAGGTAAACGCGCCAAAGTTGGTCGTGGCAACGCTGCCGCCGATCGACGCATTCGGCATGAGTGTGCCGTCCTTGTTCCAGGGCACATAACGGTTGGCCGGGTTGTACCAGAGCGGATTGAGCGCCGGCGCCCGCAGCAGCCAGTCGTTGTCTCGGTCGATCGTCCAGGAGCGCAAGGCCCATGCTCCGGTCGAGTCGGCGCCATCGCCCTGGATCGCGACCGTCGTGCCGGCGGTGGCACTGATCGTGATCGCCGCTGGAATCGGCAGCGAATGCCCTGCCATCGAGCCCGAGTCGTCGAGCATCATGAAGACGTTTGCCGGCGGTTCGGTCGAGGTGAACGGCGGCACCTGATAGAGCGTGCTGGCCGACCAGGCAGGCATCGCATTCAGCGAACACAGCAGCAGCACCAGCGCCTTGGTGAAGGTCTGCCGGATGGAGCCAAGCCAGTCTGTCTGCGGTGCGTTCATGTCAGTGCTTCCAGTGGTGCTGTGTTGATTACTCAAAGCTCAGATCCCGAAACGGATTTCGCTCTGAAGATTCATCTGCTGATTGTTCGGGGCCAGCGTGACCCGCGCGGTGACGCGGTATTTGCACATCGTCGGGCTGATGCCGGCGGCGCCGGTGCACAGCGATGCAACATTGACCGTCTCAGGATTGACGTCATTGCTGAGCGACGAAGGGATCAGCTCGGAGGTGGCGTCCTCGATCAGGCAGCTGAAATTCGCCACGCCAGGAAAATTAACGCCGGTGACCGGTACCGTCTGCGAGGCCAGCCATTTGGCAGGATCACGCCAGGCGGCGGCGTCGTTGCCCCGGATTCCGGGCGTGGTCACTTTCAGATTCGGGCTGACCATGAATTGCGCTTCGCAATAGCGCAGCACGGTTTGCGCCGCGGTTTCGGCCAGGGCGTATTGGCTGGAGTTGGAGGTGATCAGCTGGCCACCACTGGAGCGACGGATCTGCGCAATGACGATCAGCGTGAGCGAGACCAGCAGCATCAGCACCACGATCAGCACGAAGCCGCGCTGGTTTGAGTGCTTCACAGCAGGCTTGGTTGAGGACGTCATGGCAGGTTGCTCAGAAATTCTGGACAGGATTGGCCGTCGAGCGCGAACGCACGGTGAAGACCTGGTTGTAGGTGCGCCTGACGGCAGAGTCTTGCGCCTCGGTGGTCGGCATCGCACCGGCGGCCTGTACGGCGTTCATCGGGCAACTGGTGTACTGGTAGACGCTGGTCGTGCTCATGCCGCGCCCGGCATCCGGGTCGGAGCGGATCAGCATGCAGACATGCACCGTCACCACATAATCCCAGGCACCCGCGCGGGCATTCAGATAGTCGGCATCACGAATGCTGCGAATCGACGCGCCGGCAGTGGTGTTCGGGTTGAGATAGCGAACATCGTCAAATCCATAAAAAACCTTGAACTGCTCGACATTGCCGACCAGTTGCTGCGCCACGGCGAAGGCATCGCCGATGGCTGCCCGACCATTGCCGCGGCAGGACAGTCCGTTGTTGGTACCGAAGTAGACGTTCTGAACCATCGGCCGCGAGGCGGCTCTCAACAGCCCGACATGATTGGCAGGCAGCGCCTCCAAAGGCACCTGCGTGCCCAGACAATCATCGATGCGACCCTGCGCCGGTGCGACCGCGGTATCACCCTGGAAGCGCACCATCAACGAGTCGAAATTGACATCGCCGACCGGCCCGCAGGTCGGCGTGCTCGAGGTGTCATCGACAAACCGGGCGCTATTGCAACCGGCGATATGGGCGCCGCCGCCAAAGAGTGTCTGCGATCGATAGGCGTCGATATTGGCGGCACCGAAGGACACATCGGAGCCGATGATCTCGCCATAACCGGCCTGGCGAATCGAATCGCCGATCATCAACATCGCGATCTGGCCGGTATCAGACATGCCCGCCATCTCGCCTGCGACGCGCGCGGTGCTGGCTGTTGAGAGATAGGCACCCGACACCGCCGCGGTAATCGCCAGACCGATCGCCAGGCTGATCATCAATTCAATCAGGGTGCGCCCTGCCTGCCGCCGGGCAGCCTGCAAACGGTTCAGGACGACGATCTTGGCCATGACTTAGCCCGGGAAAAAAGTGGCGGTGACGCAGCGATACTTGGGATTGGCACTGACCGCGTCGATGCGAGCGCAGGCGCCATCGTTGGCGATCACGGTCGCACTCGGTTCGATCCAACCGACCGTGACCGTCATGGAATTGGCGGTGCCTGCGGTGGTCGGGCCGATCACAACCGCCGCACCCGGCAACTGCCGCTGGACATCGAGCATCCAGGTGCCGACCTGAATCAGCGGCACTTCGGTGCTGGCATTGCAGGCATCGGCGTTGGCGCAGGCGGGGATCAGCACTGCTGCGCCAGGCGCGAAGGTTTGGGTATAGCCCTGATTCAACGCGTTGGTATAACCCTCCTGATTGGCCGCGACCCGTTCGCGCAACTGGTCAATCAGACCGGCTGCGACACGTCGGGTTTCGCTGTCGATCTGCATCGACAGCGAACGGGTCTGCATGCCGGCGAGACCGAGCAGGCCGAAGGCCGCAATGATCAGCGAGATCAGCACCTCGATCAGGCTGATGCCACGCTGTCGTTGTGAGGCGGTGTTCATCAGCACCTCGCGTTGGATGGCGCAGTCAGGTCGATGCGACCGGCGATATTCACCGCCATACAGCGGGCCAGGTCGGACGCCAGCGGAACCGGTGAAGGACCGCTCACCGCGCCATAATCAAAGGCAAACGTGCCGACCGGCCCTGCGACTCGCATGCCATTCCAGTTGTAAACCACCGCACCGGCGGCTGGTGCCCAGATCATCAGGCGCCCAGCCGTGCCTGCCGAGGCGAGCGGTGCCTGTCGGCGCAGCACCAGATCGCCGGCTTCATAGGTATCCGCGGCGTTGACGCCTGTCTTTGCATAGATGATCCAGCCAGCCGACCAGTCATTGGCGGCGACATTGCCGAACGCGGCCTGGCTGCAGGTGGCACCGGCATCGTTGGCATTGATGCTGCGGCACACCCCGACCCGAACGCCGCGCATCGCGGCCTCGGAGCGTGCAAGCTCAAGTGCCGATCGGAAGGTCGAGGCACCCTCGGAAATCCGTGCACCGACGATGAAGCGCTGAAACGCGCCACTCGAGGAGGCCGCGAGAATTGCGACGATCGTCACCACGGTGAGCATTTCGATGAGCGTGAAGCCACCGCAGTCGCGGCGCGAGCGCAATGCGCATTCACCGTCATGGCAACCGTTAGCCCTGATGTTCACCTGATTCGCCCTTGTTCAAAACCCCGATTCAATCTGTCAGTGAGGTGCAACTCGGAATTGCGCCCCTGACAAGCCTATCGGCCAGGCCGGATTGCGGAATCTCAAAGCGACGAACGGACGGAAAGCCGGCGTGAACGCCGGGGCGATCGTCGCGCGCGGCGCGATCGCCATTCGCGAAACGCCGCAAGGCAGCGCGCAAAGTCTTCGCGTAGGCTGCGCCTTGTGCGCCCTCGCTCGGGCAGCAGCCTGATCCCAACCTGTCTAACCGGAGACCTCAGCCATGTCCGACCCACTCGTGATCCGAAGCGATCGCTCGGGCCTCACTACCCTCACCCTGAATCGACCCGACAAGCTCAATGCGCTGACGCCGGGGGTGTTCGTTCAACTGCGCGCCCACCTGGATGCGATCGCCGGTGACGACAGCGTCGGCTGCGTGGTGCTGGCCGGCGCGGGCCGTTCGTTTTGCGCCGGTCACGACCTTGGTGCGATTGCTTCAGCCGAGCCCGCACCGAGCCCCTACTTCGAACCAGAGACCATCGATGCCCTCGAGTCGCTGCCCAAGCCCACCATTTGTCGCCTGCATGGGCACTGCTTTACCGGCGGCCTGGAACTTGCGCTGGCCTGTGATCTGCTGGTGGCTGCCGAGTCGACGCATCTTGGCGACACCCATGGTCAATGGGGCCTGGTGCCGGTCTGGGGCATGTCGGTCAGACTGCCGGAACGCGTCGGTCGATCAACCGCCAAAGAGCTGATGTTTACCAGTCGCCGGCTGTCTGCCCGCCAGGCCCTGGAGATCGGCCTGGTCGACCGCTGCGTGCCGGACGATCAGCTCGATGCGACCATTGATGCGCTCGGTGCCGAAATACTTTCGAATTCGCGCGGCACCAATCGGATCGTCAAGGCGCTGATCGCCGATGGCGACGAGCGAACCCGATC
>CAIKZV010000688.1 GCA_903831925.1 uncultured Burkholderiales bacterium | reverse complement strand
GCATGTACTACGAGCACGACATGAATCTCAAGGAAATCGGCGCCGTACTGGGCGTGACCGAATCGCGGGTCTGCCAGATGCACAGTCAGGCGGTTGCCCGCCTGCGCACGAAGCTCAAGGGCTGGTAGGTCGATCTGTCTGCGCCCAAGATGATTTCCGGCCTGATCAGGCGAATGATCCCGACTGCGGACAGCGCCCCGATGTCAATGCCTGTTCCGACAACCGACAGTGCAGCGCTCGACGAGATCGCCCGGCAGGCAGGCGAACTCGGGCGCGACGCGGCTCAGTTGCATGGCGCCATCGACGACCTTGCCGCCGGCAGCCTGCTGCAGAGCATGGGCATGCGACAGCTTGCTGGCGATATGGAGAGCATCCATACCGCCAACCGGGCGATTTCTGACGCTTCGCAGGCCGGCAACCGTTCGGTTCACGAGGCTCGCGAGGCAGTCTCCCAGGTGGCGCAGGGCGTGGTGAGCACGATCGACACCCTCCGGCATGTCTCATCGGCCGCAGGTGAAATTACCCAGATCGCTTTGCAGACCCGACTGGTTGCCTTCAATGCCTCGGTTGAAGCCAAGCGGGCCGGTGAGGCCGGGCGCGGTTTTGCAGTGGTGGCCGAGGCGGTTCGCGATCTGGCCAGCAAGGTCGAGGAATCGGCCAAGCTGATCATGGGCACGGTCACGCAGCTCGATCGTCGGGTGGCCGAACTGTCACGCGAAATCATCGACGACGGCGGGCTCAGCAGTCCGTTTCATCGGGCTTTGCACCGTGCCGAATTGTCGGTCGACCAGATTGCGGTGGCGGCCCGGCACAATGCCGAGACCTGCGATGTGATGCTCGAGTCGGTCCGCCGGCTTGCCAGGCAAGTCGAGGGCACCACCGAGTCACTCACTGGTGCCCAGCACAATGCCACCTCATTGCTTGGCGTCTCCGAGTCGATGATCGAACTGACCGCCTCCAGCGGGGTAGAGACGGTCGACTCACCCTATATCGAGCGGGTACTGCAGCTGGCCGGGGTCATCAGCCAGCGCTTCGAAACCGCGCTCGCCGAGCGGCTGATCGACCTGATCGACCTCTTCGACGAGGCCTATGTGCCGGTTCCGGGATCCAATCCGCTGCAGTACACCACGCGTTTTCTCGGCCTGGCCGATCGCCTTCTGCCCGAGTTGCAGGAGCCGGTCGTGTCGTCCTTGCCCAAGGTGGTTTTTTGCGCAGTCGTCGATCGCAACGGCTATCTGCCGACGCACAACCGCGCTTTTTCGAAGCCTCAGGGTTCAGACCCGGTCTGGAATGCGGCTCACTGCCGAAACCGTCGGATCTTCAATGATCGGACCGGTCTGGCGGCAGGTCGCAATACCCGCAGGTTTTTGCTGCAGACCTACCGACGCGATATGGGGGGCGGCCAATTCGTGCTGATGAAAGACCTGTCGGCACCGATCACGGTGCAGGGACGCCATTGGGGTTCCTTGCGGATCGCCTACCAGTTCTGAATCGGAACGGTGAAGCCGGCCGCGTGGCCGCCGATCCAGAAATCAGCTCAAGGGCAGACGCAGATCAGGCGGCGTAGCCGCGCGACGGACCGGAGCGACGAGTCATCGACCCGGCCGCGTTGTAGACGCCCGGCGCCTGGCCGACGCCCATGGTGGCCAGTGCCCGCGCGGCTTGCGCTTCGCCCCGTGCAGCCAGGCCGGCATTGACCGCGGCCGTGCGCAGGGCGCTTCGCAGCCGGTTGACCGATGTGCCTTTGGCAGCATCGCGTTGCCAGCCCGGATTGTTCAGCAGTGCATGAATCTTTGCATGTGCGCCCTGCAGCGCACCGAGGTCGCCGGCAACGATGGCCTCGCGCTGAGCGTGCAGCAGTTGTTCGAGCGCATTCAGTGCCCGCTCACCGGCTGCAGCATTCGCAGCGGATGCGGTCGGCATGCTCACGCGCTTTGTGCCCCGCGGCCGGTGATGCCCAGCATCTGACTGGCGTTGTCGATCAGCTCGTTGGCCACGCGCTTGGCATCGACCGGAAACCGGCCTTCGGCAATGGCGGCTCTGACCTGATCGACTTTCTTTTCGTCGAAGGGCACGACGCCGACGGTTGCGACGGTATTGGTGGCCGCACTCGACAGCGAGATACGGTCGACCGCGGTCGGCTCTGCAACCGGGCTGGTGGTCGCACCCGAGCGAACCGCCGGCGATTGCTCGACGTTTCCGGTGACTCCGCCAACCATCGGCGACTGACTGCTAACTGGCTTGATGTCCATGGTGTTCTCCTGAAGGGACGGCGTATTAACCGCCTCTTGGATTGATTATCGGCGTCGAATTGCGCGACTTGAGTCCGATAAAAGCAACATCCCCGACACATCGATCCTTTTTTGGTGATTTAAATCCGGATTTCGACCGTCCGTCCGCGCAAGGTGCCTGCAACGATGCGGCCGTTGTCCGTGCGTACCCTGATCGGTTGACCCTCCGAACCCGCGCCAAGCGCTTGGCCTTCCCCCTGGATCACGAAGCCCTGTCCGATCATCTCGATCTTCAAGGGGTCTCCTGAGGCCACGGTCTGAGCCATTCGCAACTGCTCGGCTCGAATAACTTGCCCTGCCGCCACAGAGCGGGTCAATGTCCGCCCGACGAGCTGCGCCGGATCGGTGACCGGCGTTCCCTGTTCACGGCTCAATTCGGTTTCGATGACCTGAAAGCTGCTCAGCGGCGGACTCACGCCTGCGGCCAGGGGCTCGGTCGCCACCACGGCCGGGCCGTAGACCGACACCGTGATCGGCAGCGAGACCGCCCAGTTCGCTCCCGACAGGCAGCGAACGCCAATCGAAGTGCGGCCCCACAGGCGTGTACCCGGCAGGAGATAGGGCTCGATGCGGCCGCAGGGCGCGAGCTGCAGCCGGGGGTCGAGTGAGCCGACGGTGATTTCGACTCGCCCCTTGCCGGCCGGCATCTGCTGTTCGATGAAGGTCTTGACCGCATCGGGCGCTGTCTGCGCCTGCACGGTGCCCACGGCTGCGCACAGCAGACCGATGACCGCAGCCATCATCGCTGCGGCTGACAGGCGGGTTGCTGACGCGGATCGATAAGGATTCATGTGAATGGATTGAGCCGATTTCGGATGTGACCAGATTAATGGGTCGGGAAGCGCCGGCTAAGTCCGATAAACGTCACCGGCACCCCGCTTTTCGGCGCTTAAGTTTTCTGACCGGGGGCGACCATTGCCTGCATGAGGTTTCACCGGAGTTCCATGTCATGCCCGCTCGTCTGACCGAGTCCATCGATTTTCACGGCAGTGCGCTCATGTTGCGCGCCGAGCGCCAGAAGGTCCTGGCCGGCAACATCGCGAACGCCGATACCCCGGGGTTTGCAGCGCGTGATTTCGACTTCAAGGCCGCGCTGGCAGATGCCACTGGCGCGCAGTCGGGTCCGGCGATGGCCAAACCGGCGGCATCGGCCTTCGTCGTGTCGACCACTCATATGGGTCACGTTGCCGTCGCCGGCACCGGTGACACCGGGACGAGCCGGATCGATTCGACTGCCATGAAGTACCGCAATGCCGAGCAGCCCAGTCTCGATGGCAACACTGTCGATCTCGACCGCGAGCGAGCCAACTTCGCGGACAACGCCCTTCGTTATGAAGCGGCCCTGCGGTTTATCAACGGTTCGGTGCGGAACATGCTGTCCGCGATCCGGGGCGATTGAAGCGTCAGCGCGTAAGGAAACAGACCATGTCGATGATGAAGATTTTCAATATCTCGGGCAGCGCGATCTCGGCGCAGAGCCAGCGCCTTAACGTGGTGGCCAGCAATATGGCCAACGCCGAATCGCTTGCCGGCCCGGACGGCCAGACCTACAAGTCGCGCCAGGTGGTTTTTCAGACCGAGCCGACCAAGGACGGCGGCGCCGGCGTGAAAGTGTCGTCGATCATCGAAGACAGTGCCCCGGCAAAGCGCGTGTACGAACCCGGTCATCCGATGGCTGACGGCGAGGGCTTCATCACCCAGTCGAATGTGAATGTCGTCGAGGAGATGGTCAACATGATGTCGGCATCGCGCTCCTATCAGAACAACATCGAAGTCATGAATACCGCCCGACAGCTGCTGCAAAAGACCTTGCAGCTCGGTCAGTCATAAGTCGCTCAGGCGCAGGAGAGTCACCATGGCCATTTCATCTTTCAACGCCAATCAGAGCAATGCGGCATCGAGTGCAGCCTCGGCTGCCGCGTCGGCCGCGTCCACAGCCGCCGGTGCTGCACGGGCATCAGGCGGCAATGCCTTCAATTCGATGGTGAACTCGATGATCGGCAAGGACACTTCGGGTACCGCTGCAGCCGTGTCCTCCACATCGAGCTCGTCCGGCACCAGCACGTCGGCGACTGCCGATGATGGTGGTGCCGACCGTTTTCTGAAGCTGCTGGTCGCTCAGATGAACAACCAGGACCCGCTCAATCCGATGGATAACGCGCAGGTCACCTCCCAGCTTGCCCAGATCAATACCGTCAAGGGCATCGATCAGCTGAACGGCACGATGCAAAAGCTGCTCGACCGCTATCAGAGCGGTGGCCCGGCCGATGCCGTACCGATGGTGGGTCGTCAGGTCCTGGTGCCGGGCGAGACCCTTGATCTGCCTGCTGATGGGGTGGCCAAGGCCGGCTTTGATCTGGCCAGTGGCGCCAGCGCGGTCACGATCGATGTGCTCGACGGCAGCGGCAAGGTCATTGAGAGCCAGCTGCGCAAGAACGTGCAGGCAGGCATCCAGACATTCGCGTGGGACGGCACTGCGGGCGGCAAGACCATGCCGGCGGGCACCTACGGGCTTCGAATTACCGCCGTCAGTGGCGGCAAACCGGTCGATGCGACCGCTCTGACCGCAGCAACGGTTCAGGCGGCACTGAAGACCTCAAGCGGCACATCGCTGCAGCTCGGTGGCCTCGGATCGCGGCCTTTGTCCGATGTGCGTGGCGTGCTTTGACGCCTTCCCATCGATTTACGACGAATTTGAATTTTTCTTGAGCAGGAGTCGACAATGAGTTTCCAGGATGGTCTTTCCGGTCTTAACGCTGCGGCACGCAACCTCGACGTGATCGGCAACAATGTTGCCAACTCCAGCACCGTCGGTGCCAAGACATCGCGGGCGGAGTTCGCCGACGTCTATGCCAATGCGCTCAGCGGGTCGGGCAACGGTGCGGTCGGTATTGGTGTGGCGGTCAGCAGCATCGCCCAGCAGTTCACGCAGGGCGATATCTCGACCACCCAGAATCCGATGGACATGGCGATCAACGGGCGGGGCTTTTTCAGGACCTCGCTCAACGGTGCGGTTCAGTATTCCCGTAATGGCCAGTTCCGCATGGACAAGGACGGCAATATCGTCAATGCCCAGGGTGCCAATCTGACCGGCTATGCCGCCGACTCGGCCGGCAAGATCCAGGGCGGTGCGCCCAATCCGCTGCAAATCAGCCAGGCCGATATTTCACCCAAGGCGACCGCCACGACGATGGCTCAGTTCAATCTGGACGCCGGTGCCGCCGTACCCACCAACACTCCCTTTTCCTCGACCGATCCGTCGTCATACAACAATTCGAATTCGATGTCGGTCTACGACTCGCTCGGTCGCCAGCATCAGGTGACCCTGTATTACGGCAAGACTTCCGCGAACAACTGGGCGGTGTACGGCGCGGCCGATGGCACCGAATTGGTCACCAAACCGCTGGCCAATCTGGCCTTCGATGCCACCGGCAGCCTGACCTCACCGACCGCACCGATCAACGTCACCATCCCGGTGGGTGCCGATGCCGGCAGCAACCTGACCTTCACCGCCGATGTCAGCACGGCGACCCAGTTCGGAGCGCCTTTCAGCACCACCAACGTCACACAGGATGGTTACGGATCGGGGCGTCTGTCCGGGTTCAGTGCCGATACCAGTGGCGTGATCGTCGGTCGCTATACCAACGGTCAGACCAAGGCGCTCGGGCAGGTGGTGCTGGCCAACTTTGTCAATCCGCAGGGCCTGACACCGCTGGGCAATAACGCCTGGTCGGAAGGCGCCGGTTCGGGCCAGCCGACCCTGGGCGTTCCGGGTACCGGTACGCTCGGCCCGCTTCAGGCGCAGGCGCTGGAGAACTCCAACGTCGACCTCACCGGTGAACTGGTCAACATGATCACCGCGCAGCGGGTCTATCAGGCCAATGCGCAGACAATCAAGACGCATGACCAGTTGCTGCAGACCATTGTCAATCTGCGTTGATGCCAATTTCTGCGACTGAGCCAGGAGAGCCGTCATGGACCGTCTGATCTATACCGCGATGTCGGGCGCCAAGGCCACGATGACGCGCCAGGACGCGCTCGCCAACAACCTGGCCAATGCCACCACGCCCGGGTTTCGTGCCGACCTCAGTGCCTTTCGGGCAGTGCCGGTGCGAGGCGACGGTCTGACCACTCGGGTGCATTCGCTCGAAGCCACCGCAGGGTTCGATGCGACGCAAGGGCCTGTGACCCAGACCGGGCGCGCGCTCGATATCGCGGTCAAGGGGGCGGGCTGGATCGCGGTCCAGGGGCTCGACGGCAACGAGGCGTATACCCGTGCCGGCAGCCTGTCGGTGTCGGCCGATGGCACTTTGCAGACCCCCGGCGGATTGTCAGTGATGGGCGACGGTGGTCCGATCGTCATCCCTCAGGACGCGGAGGTGGCAATCGGCTCCGACGGTACGGTCAGCGCCAAGGTGGGCAACACACCGCCGACCGCCATGGGCACGATCAAGCTGGTCAATCCCGGACCGGGTGAGTTGCGCAAGGGCGTCGATGGCCTGATGCGCATGCAGGGCGGTGATCCGGCGCCGGCCGACCCGCTGGTCAAGATTGCCTCGGGTGCGGTCGAGGGCAGCAACGTCAATCCGGTGGCCTCGATGGTCGGCATGATCGGCGCGGCTCGCCAGTTCGAGATGCAGATGAAGATGATGCAGACGGTTGAAAGTAACGAACAGCGGGCAGCCAAGCTGCTTGCCAACAATGGCTAGGGAGTAAGGAATCATGATTCGATCACTCTGGATTTCGGCAACCGGTCTCGATGCGCAGCAGATGCAGCTCGACACCATTTCGCAAAACCTGGCCAACGTCAGCACCAACGGCTACAAGCGCGCCCACGCGCAGTTCGAGGACCTGCTCTACCAGAACATGCGCCAGTCGGGCTCGCAGGAAACGCAGGCCACCACCACGCCGGTCGGTCTGCAGCTCGGCACCGGCGTGCGCCCGGTCGGCACGACGCGCCTCTTCAGTCAGGGCAACCTGAACAAGACCGAGAACCCGATGGATCTGGCGGTCAACGGCAATGGCTTCTTCCAGGTTCAGATGCCGGATGGCACCACGTCCTATACCCGCGACGGCGGCTTCAAGGTCGATGCGCAGGGCCAGATCGTGACCTCAAACGGTTATCCGCTGAATCCTGCGATCACGGTGCCGGCCAACTCGACCGCGCTCAGTATCGGCTCCGACGGCACGGTGACCTCGACCACGTCGACCGGCACGACCACGCTCGGCCAGATCACCACCGCCACCTTCATCAATCCGGCCGGTCTTGATCCGGCCGGCCAGAACCTGTTTCGCGAGACGGTGGCTTCTGGCACGCCGGCAGTAGCGGTGGCTGGTGTCAACGGGCACGGCACGATCAGCCAGGGCTATGTCGAGACCTCGAACGTGAATGTGGTCGAAGAACTGGTCGCGATGATCCAGACCCAGCGCGCCTACGAAATCAATTCGAAGGCGATTCAGACGTCCGACCAGATGCTCGGCAAGCTCGCCCAGCTGTGAGGCTCATGATGACTCGTTCGATTCATTCGCAATGGATGGCTCGTGCCCTGGCGGCCTCGATGCTGTTCGGCCTGGTGGCGTGTGCCGATCTCAGCCGACCGCAGGTCGATGTGGCGCCAGCGCGTCCCTGGTCGCAGATGACCGCGATGCCGGTGGTGGCGCCCGCAAGTGCCGGCGCGATCTTCCCGGGTGGCGACGCTTATCGACCGCTGTTCGAAAACATCCGCGCGCGCATGGTCGGCGACATCGTCATGGTCACGATCCAGGAAAACACCACCGCCAGCCAGAGCTCGAATGCCGCGGTCAATCGCACCGGCAAGATGGACGGCTCGGTCACTGCGGTTCCCTTCGTCAATGCGACTGCACCGATCGTCACGCGCGGCAGGATCACCGGCTCGCTCAACAATGACTCGGCCGCCAAGGGGTCTTCCGACAGCAACAATGTGTTCACCGGCACGATCACGGCGACCGTCACCGAAGTGCTGCCCAACGGCAATCTGCTGATCGTTGGCGAAAAGCAGGTCGGGGTGAATCAGACCGTCGATTCGTTGCGGTTTTCGGGCGTGATCGACCCGCGTCAGATCCGTCCGCCGAACATGATCGCCTCGACCCAGGTGGCCGACGTGCGGCTTGAATTCAGAGGCCGGGGTGACATTGATCGAGCGCTGACGACCGGCTGGATGCAGAAGCTTTTCTTCAGCTTCGCGCCGTTGTAAGGAAGAGCATGAACCGATCGTTTGCAAGGATTGTCGCCGTCGCATCCAGGTTTGCGGCGCACCTGTCCGGCCGGGGCCTGTTCGTGCTCGTGCTGGCGGCAGTGGCGATGCTGGCCGCCGGCGGCAGCGCACATGCCGAGCGGATCAAGGATCTGGCTTCGGTGCAGGGTGTGCGCACCAACCAGCTCTACGGCTATGGCCTGATCATCGGCCTGGACGGCAGCGGCGATCAGACCACCCAGGCGCCGTTTACCTCGCAGAGTCTGCTCACCATGCTGCAGCAGTTGGGCATCACCTTGCCGGCGGGCGTCAATCCCCAGCTCAAGAACGTGGCTGCGGTGATGGTGACCGCGCAGCTGCCGGCATTCGTTCAGCCCGGCCAGAACATCGACGTGACCGTCTCGTCGATCGGCAATGCCAAGAGTCTGCGCGGCGGAACGCTGCTGCTCACGCCACTCAAAGGTGCCGACGGCAATATCTATGCGATGGCTCAGGGCAACCTGCTCATCGGTGGTGTCGGTGCTTCGGCAGCCGGCAGCAAGGTGGTGATCAATACACTGAGTGCCGGGCGGATTCCGGCTGGCGCCACCGTCGAGCGGGCGGTGCCCAACAACACCCTGCAGTTCGAGTCGATCCATCTCGAGCTCAAGACCACCGACTTCTCGACTGCAACCCAGGTGGCCGAAGCGATCAACCGTCGCAACCGTGTCCCGGCCGGCGAGGAGCCGGTTGCCCAGGCGATCGATGCGCGGGTTATCAAGGTCAAATTGCCCGGCCCTGAAAAAAGGGTCGCCTTCATGTCCGAGCTCGAAAACATCGATGTCGCCGTCGGCTTGCCGCCTGCAAAGGTGATTGTCAATGCGCGCACCGGCTCGGTGGTGATGAATCAGACGGTGACGCTGGCGCCCAGCGCAGTGGCCCACGGCAATCTGTCGGTGTCGATTTCGACCACGCCGATGGTGAGCCAGCCGGGTCCGTTTTCGCAGGGCTCTACAGTTGTCACCGAAAGGGCCGATATCCAGATCAAGGCAGACGGTGCAGCACTCATGTATTTCGATGGGGCGGCAAAGCTTGCTGACGTCGTCAAGGCGCTCAACAGCCTGGGTGCGACCGCGCAGGATCTGATCACGATCCTGCAGGCGCTCAAGGCAGCGGGGAGTCTGAAGGCGGAGCTTGAAATCATATGACAGCGAATGTGTCCGGCTCGCTGGCGTCTGACGCTCGCTCGCTTGATGCGCTGAAAACCGGCGCTGCGCGCGATCCGAAGGCCGCCATCCGCCAGGCCGCGTCGCAGTTCGAGGCCCTGTTCATGCAGATGGTAATGAAGAGCATGCGCGATGCGGTGCCCAAGAGCGGGATGCTCGAGGGCACGGGCAGCGACACGTTCCAGGGCATGCTGGATACCCAGTTCGCGCAGGGATTGACCGGCAAACCGGGTGGGCTGGGTGAACTGATCGCCAAGCAGCTGATAGATCG
>CAIKZV010000687.1 GCA_903831925.1 uncultured Burkholderiales bacterium | reverse complement strand
TGGTGTTCGGCTTGCAGGGCTGGTTTGGTGAGTGGCTGCGCGACCACGACCTGAAGGTCATCTTTGCTGTGCCGGGCATCGTTCTGGCCACGGTCTTCGTTACCTTCCCGTTCATCGCCCGCGAGTTGATCCCACTCATGCAGGCGCAGGGTATCGAGCAGGAAGAAGCCGCGCGCGTGCTCGGCGCAGGCGGCTGGCAAATTTTCTGGCGTGTCACGCTGCCCAACATCAAGTGGGCGCTGCTCTACGGCGTGATCCTGTGCAACGCCAGGGCGATGGGCGAGTTCGGAGCGGTCAGCGTGGTGTCCGGCCACATCCGTGGCCAGACCAACACCATGCCGCTGCACATCGAGATCGTCTACAACGAATACCAGTTCGCGGCTGCCTTTGCAGTTGCCTCGTTGCTGGCCGCACTGGCGCTGGTGACGCTGGTTGTGAAGTATGTGATCGAGCAGCGTGTGAAGGGCCAGAAGCGCGGGATCGGGGACAGAAGCGAATGAGCATTGAAGTCAGAAACCTTAGTCGGCGCTTCGGCGCCACCGTCGCCTGCGACAAGCTCAATCTGGACATCCCCGCCGGCGAACTGGTCGCATTGCTGGGGCCTTCAGGCTGCGGAAAGACAACGCTGCTGCGCATCATTGCCGGGCTTGAAGTGCCGGACTCCGGCAGCGTGCTGTTTCACGGCGAAGACGCGACGAATACCGATGTGCGCGAGCGCAAGGTTGGCTTCGTGTTCCAGCACTACGCCCTGTTTGGCCACATGTCGATCTTCGAGAACGTGGCCTTCGGACTTCGTGTTCGCCCCAGGACCACCCGCCCGGGCGAAGCCGAGATCAAGTCCAAGGTGATGCAGCTGCTCAAGCTGGTGCAGCTCGACTGGCTGGCCGACCGCTACCCGCACCAGCTCTCGGGCGGCCAGCGCCAGCGCATCGCGCTGGCCCGGGCGCTCGCGGTCGAGCCCAGGGTGTTGCTGCTCGACGAGCCTTTCGGTGCGCTGGACGCCAAGGTGCGCAAGGAGCTGCGCCGCTGGCTGCGACGCCTGCACGACGAAATGCAGGTGACCAGCGTCTTTGTCACCCACGACCAGGACGAGGCGATGGAAGTCGCAGACCGGGTGGTGGTCATGAACCAGGGGCGCATCGAACAGCAGGGCAGCCCGGATGAGGTCTACGACCATCCGGCCACGCCCTTCGTGCTGCAGTTCCTGGGCGACGTGAACCTCTTCCATGGTCGACTCGGACATGCACCGGGCGGCGGCACCGACGAAGTCAGCTACGTCCGCCCGCACGAACTGGAAATCCTGGCTGAGGCCAGCGAAGACACCTGGGCGGTCACGCTCAGCCAGACGCTGACGGTAGGACCGAACACGCGCATCGAGTTCAAACGCGTGTCGGACGACAGTTATGTGGACGTCGAATTGCCGCGCGAGCGCTACACGATCCTGCGCGATCGGCTCGGTCTGGCGCCAGGCGTGCGGGTGCACCTGCGTCCGCGCCGGGTCACTCGATTTGGTGCGACAGATGCATCGGCCGATTCCACGCCGACGATCTGACGCTCGTCAGATGCCGCAGCGCCTGCCGGGGATTGCCGCACAGGGCTGCACAGGGCTTGCAGCGTGGCCGCTCGGCCACCGTGCAGATCAGGCGTAGCGAACCATATCAGGCCAGATTGATCCGGAACCGCGCATGCGCTCTGTCACCGCAGCGCCGATCAGCAAAGCGACAGGCCGCTCATCGACCGCCAGACCGTCCATCGCCAGCGCACCCAGCGTCATGCGGTCGATGCTCTGATTGCGCCATGAGGCCCCGTGCACGCAGGCCACCGGGGTCTCGGGCGCAAAGCCTCGTGCGATCAGTACGACGGCACACTCCCCGGCCATCTGGCCGGCCATATACAGCACGACCGTGGCATCAGGGCTCAGGCCATCGGCCCAGTGCATCGACTGAGCCTCGCCGCGCCCGACTCGCGGCGTCACGATCTGCACGCTGCGCGAGACACCGCGCCGGGTCAGTGAATGGCCAGCGGCGGCGGCCGCCGAGCTGGCCGCGGTGATGCCCGGCACGATCTCCCAGTCGATGCCTGCGGCATCGAGTGCATCGATCTCTTCATCGAGACGCGCAAACACCGTCGGATCGCCCCCCTTGAGTCGAACCACCACCGCGTGATGACGGGCGGATTCGACCAGGGTCCGGTCGATGAAGCGCTGCTCGGTCGAGACACCGCCACTGCGCTTGCCGACCGCAATCAGGCGGGCATTTGGCGCCCACTCGAGCACCTCGTCACTCATCAGGGCGTCATGCAGGACGATATCGGCACGGGCGAGCAGGCGAATCGCCCGCACGGTGAGCAGATCTGCGCTGCCAGGGCCGGCACCGACGAACCAGACCTTGCCAGGCAAGCGAGCTGATGTGTCCTGTGCCGGGATGATCGACGAACCGGGCGACGAGTCCGGCGTCGAGCCTGATGTCACCGTCATGCAGCCAGCGCGCTGCGCCTGCGAAACAGCGGCAGCGCTTCGTCGGTGGCAGCCTGATAGCGAACGCTGAAATCTCGGAAGGCTGACAGCGCCGCGACCGGATCCTGGTCGGCCCGCAGCGCAAAGCTGTCGAATCCGCAACGCGCCAGCAAAAAGAGCTGGTCGCGCAGCACATCACCGACCGCTCGCAGCTCGCCGGCAAACCCAAGCCTCTCGCGCAGCAGGCGCGCACTCGAATAGCCGCGTCCGTCGTTGAATTTCGGGAAATGCACCGCGACCAGCGCAAAACGACTGATATCGGCCGCGACCGCCTTGACATCGTCGGATGGCGAGACCAGCAGGCCAAGACGACCCGGATGCTGCTGCCAGACACTGGCACGCTCGCGCCATTCATCGAAGGAGATCAGCAGATCGGCCTGCGGTGCGATCGATCCGGCGTCGCCGTCGAAGAGCACCCAGCTGTCGGGACGCAGCCCGGTGCGATCAATGAGATGTGCCATAGACGGCCTCCTTGAAGGGCTCGATGCCGATGCGTTGCACCAGATCGATGAAGCGCTCATCGGCCGACGAGCGCCGAGAGACATAGGTTCGGATCAGACGATCGATCACATCCGGAATCTCGCCGCGCGAAAACGACGGACCGAGGATCTTGCCGATGGCGGTCGCCGGCCCCTGCACGCCGCCGATCGAGATCTGGTACCACTCCTCGCCCGCTTTATCGACGCCAAGAATGCCGATGTGACCGATGTGATGATGGCCGCAGGAATTGATGCAGCCCGAAATATTGAGCTCGATCTCGCCGATATCGAAGAGGTCGTCGAGATCGTCGAAGCGCGCCTGAATGGCCGTGGCGACTGGAATCGCGACCGCATTGGCCAGTGAACAGAAATCGCCGCCCGGGCAGGCAATGATGTCGGTGAGCAGCCCGACATTGGCTGTAGCCAGCCCGTGTTTTTTCAGCAGTGCATGCAGGGCCGGCAGCGAGCGCTGCTCGACATCGGGCAGCACCAGGTTCTGATGATGGCTGACTCTGATCTCACCGAAGCCGAAGGCCTCGGCGGCATCGGCCACCGCGCGCATCTGATCTGATGTGGCATCGCCCGGCGCAACCCCATGAGCCTTGAGCGAGATGACGACCGCGGCATAACCCGGCACACGGTGCGGATGCACGCTGCGCTTTGCCCAGGCTGCGAATCCCGGCACGGCATCGATCGCCTCACGCAGTACGGGCGGATCGCTCGCCAACGTGCGGTAGGGCGGCAATTCGAAACAACTCGCGACCCGTGCGAGCTCGGCTGGGGTCAGGGTCGCCGGGCCGCCCCGCAGCGCTGCCCACTCGGCCTCGACCTCGCTGGCAAAGCGCTCGGCACCAAGCTCGCGCACCAGAATCTTGATGCGGGCCTTGTAGAGGTTGTCGCGACGCCCGAAGCGGTTGTAGACCCGCAGGATGGCTTCGACATAGTTGAGCAGTTCGGGCTCAGGCAAGAAGGCCTTGATGAGCGGCGCGATGACCGGCGTGCGCCCCAGACCACCGCCGGCCCAGACCTCGAAACCGAGCTCGCCCTGCGGGTTTCGCAGCAGCTTCAGACCGATATCGTGAACCTGCACCGCCGCGCGATCGCCGGCCGACGCCGAGACCGCGATCTTGAATTTGCGCGGCAAAAAGGTGAATTCGGGATGAAAGGTCGACCACTGACGCAGCAGCTCGCAATAGGGCCGAGGATCAACCAGTTCATCGGGAGCGACGCCAGCAAAATGATCGGCGGTGACATTGCGCACGCAATTGCCGCTGGTCTGGATGCCATGCATCTGCACCGTGGCCAGCTCGGCCAGAATGTCGGGCACACGGGCGAGCTCGGGCCAGTTGATCTGCAGATTCTGACGCGTGCTGAAATGCCCATAGCCGCGGTCATAGGTGTCACAGATCTCGGCGAGTTTGCGCAGCTGGAGCGACGACAGCGTGCCGTAGGGAATCGCAATACGCAGCATCGGCGCATGCTTTTGAACATACAGGCCGTTTTGCAGACGCAGTGGTTTGAACTCGTCTTCCGGCAGTTCGCCGGCGAGAAATCGGCGAGTCTGGTCGCGAAATTGCGCAACCCTTTCGTCAACCAGAGCCTGGTCGTAGCGGTCGTAGCGGTACATGGAAAGGCAGTGCTCGAGGAATCGGCGCGCAAGGGAGCTCGGGCGCATAGACTAGAGCCGACCGCGCTTGCGACAAACGATCAGGTCGATGTGAGCAAAGTCGATTCATGACTATCGAGGCCTGTGATCAGGCCTCTCGAGGTCACTGATCGACCTTAGTACGTCTCGAAGTGCAGCCGACCTTCTGCCTTGAGCTGCTGGTGCAGCGCCGGCCAATCGAGGCTGTGGCCAGCCGCGACCTCCTGCAGCGCCTGCAGCACCCCGGCCTCCATCGCCTTGAGACCGCAGACATAGATGTGCGTGGCCGGATCGGCGAGCAGCGCAGCCACGTCGCTCGCCCGTTCGCGCAGGGCGTCCTGAACATAGCGCTTCGGATGGTCGGCAGACCTTGAATAGGCCAGCTCGATGTCGATGAAATCACGCGGCAGCCGGGCGAGCGGACCAAAGTAGGGCAACTCGCGCTGGCTGCGTGCGCCGAAGAACAGCATCAGACGGCCGTCTTCAGCCGCCTGGCCCTGGGGGCCGGCAGCACCCGCAGCAGCGATCGGCGCATAGGCGCGACGGCGGCGTTCGGTCATGGCCCGCATCGGAGCGCTCCCGGTGCCGGTACAGATCATCAGCAGATGCGCGCCGGCGTGATTGGGCATCAGGAAGCTGCTGCCGAAGGGCCCGATCACCTGAACGCGGTCGCCCTTTGCCAGATCGCAGAGATAGTTGGATGCCACCCCGCGTACCGGCTGACCGTCATGGTCGACCAGCACCCTTTTGACGGTGAGCGCGACATTGTTGTAGCCGGGCCGCTCGCCGTCGCGCGGGCTGGCGATCGAATATTGGCGCGCATGGTGCGGACGGCCGCTTGCATCGGTGCCTGGCGGCAGGATGCCGAGCGACTGGCCTTCGAGCACCGGAAACGGCAGCGATCCGAAGTCGAGCACGATGTGATGGGTATCGCTGTCGGTGCCAAGCTCGGTCACTCGGAAGTTGCCGGCGACGGTGGCCAGGGCTGCTTGGCGATGGGTGTAAAGATTGACGTAGGGATGGGCCGCCGACCAGGGCGGGCGGCTCGAGCCTGCCGCTGCGGCAAGTGACGGCGCGTCGGCGGTCGACTCACTCGCGCTGCTCGCCCGCGCATCACCGGCTGCCGATGAGGGGGTATCAGACCAGCCCTGCGTCACAACCGGGTCAGAGGCATCTTGAACCGGCAATTCGCGCTGAACCGGCAGCTCGTCCCAGGTGAGTTGCTCATCAACCGAATAGGCCTCGACGCGGATCAGCTTTCGCCAGTTGTCGATCGAGCCGGTCGGACACGGCGGCACGCAGGCCATGCACAGATTGCACTTGTCGGCATCAACCACATAGTTGCGAGAATCATGCGTGATCGCATCGACCGGACAGGTCTCTTCGCAGGTATTGCAGCGAATGCAGACCTCCGGGTCGATCAGGTGCTGCGTGATGACATCGGGCGCAGGTGCGTTCATGGCAGCTCAGCTGAAACGGATGTACTCGAAGTCGGGCGCCTGCTTGTTGATGCCGATCGGGGGCGGCGCGATCCAGTTGGCATATTTGCCCGGCTCGACCACCCGACCCATCAGCGAGGACACGAAGGCGCGATCTTCTGCGCTCGGCAGCCACTGCGAGGCCTGCTGCGCCCATTCGCCTTCGCTCACCACGCGCCCGTCGGGCGAGACCTTTACGCCGGCCAGGGTGCCGATCTTGCGGTTGAAGGCCTTGTGGGGTGCGACCAGCCGGGTCGGGATGCCGGCCTTTTCGATGACCTTGTTCCAGCGATTGACGCCGGCGATCGAGTCACGGATGTAGTCGTCGCGCAGGACTTCATTGAGCGCATTGAGCATCGGGACTTCGCGCTCGATGAGCTTGCCGTCGCGCACACCGAGAACGGTGTAGCTGCGGCCGTGCAGGCGATGGTCGTCGTCGCGCTTGGTCTCTTCATAGCGGCCTTTGAGGCCGGAGTTGTAGAAGATCGCGGCATTGCTCGACTCATCGGCACCGAAGAGATCGATGGTCACGCTGAAATGAAAGTTGAGATAGCGCTGCAGGGTCGGCAGATCGACCACGCCGGCGGCGCGGATCTTTGCCGGATCGTCGGTCTTGAGCTGGTTCATGACTTCGCAGGTGCGGGCGATAACTCGCGAGATGCCCGACTCGCCAACGAACATGTGATGCGCTTCTTCGGTCAGCATGAATTTCGTGGTGCGAGCCAGCGGATCGAAGCCGCTTTCGGCCAGCGCGCACAACTGGAACTTGCCGTCGCGGTCGGTGAAATAAGTGAACATGAAAAAGGCGAGCCAGTCGGGCGTCTTCTCGTTGAAGGCACCCAGAATGCGCGGATTGTCTTCATCGCCCGAGCGACGCTCGAGCAGGGCCTCGGCCTCTTCGCGGCCATCGCGTCCGAAGTGCTTGTGCAGCAGATAGACCATCGCCCACAGGTGGCGGCCTTCCTCGACGTTGATCTGGAAGAGATTGCGCAGGTCGT
>CAIKZV010000686.1 GCA_903831925.1 uncultured Burkholderiales bacterium | reverse complement strand
GGTGACGTGATCCGAGAGCAGGAGGGCAAAGCGGCGTTCGAGCTGATCGAGCGCGTACGCCAGCTGTCGGTTGCATACCGGCTGAAGAATGACGCCTCGGCCGGCCGGGCACTCGACCGCTTGCTGAAGAACCTGTCGGCTGATCAGACCGTCAGCGTGATCCGGGCGTTCAGCTATTTTTCGCATCTGGCCAACATCGCCGAGGACCGCCACCAGATTCGCCGACGGCTTCACCACGAGCAGTTGGGGCATTTGCAGGAGGGCTCACTGGCGTTGACCTTCGAGCGCCTGCACCGTGCTGACATCCGCGCCGCCGATGTGGCTCGCACGCTTGCTCAGGCCTACATCTCGCCGGTGCTCACCGCGCACCCCACCGAAGTGCAGCGCACAAGCATCCTCGACGCCGAGCGCGCGATCGCCGAACTGGTAGGTCTGCGAGACGATCTGCATGGCGATCGAGAACGGCTCGACAACGAGGCACTGATCTGCGCACGCGTCACCCAGCTCTGGCAGACGCGCATGTTGCGTTACACCAAGCTCACCGTGGCCGACGAGATCGAGAACGCACTGAGCTACTACCAGAGCACCTTTCTGCGCCAGATTCCGAAGCTCTATGCCGAGATCGAGCAGCAACTCGCAGGCCATCCAGTGCAAAGTTTTCTGCGCATGGGTCAGTGGATTGGCGGCGACCGCGACGGCAACCCCAACGTGGGCGCCGAAACGCTGCGCACGGCAATGGCGCGACAGAGCGAGGTGGCGCTGCGCTTCTATCTCACCGAGGTGCACTCACTGGGGGCCGAGCTGTCGATCAGCCAGATGTTGGCCGGTGTGACACCGGCGATGCAAGCACTGGCCGACGCATCGCCTGACAGCAGCCCGCACCGCGAGGACGAACCCTACCGACGCGCGCTGATAGGCGTCTACGCAAGGCTCGCGGCCACGCTGCTGGCGCTAACCGGCACAGAGGCGCTGCGCCACGCGGTGCCACCGCAAAATGCCTACACCGAGCCGGCGCAGTTGCTGGCAGACCTGACCGTGATCGCCGACAGCCTGCGCTCACACCACGCCCACGCGCTCGTCGCACCGCGGCTGGCGCCGCTGATCCGCGCGGTGCAGGTCTTCGGCTTCCACCTTGCGACCTAGGACTTGCGCCAAAGCTCCGACAAGCATGAGGCGGTGCTGGCCGAAGAGCTGCGCTCGGCCTGTCTGCACCCCGACTATTCAGCGCTCGTCGAAATGGGCCGCCGCGCGCTGCTGATGCGACTGCTCGACGACGCGCGGCCACTGCGGGTACACGGCGCGCAGTACAGCGAACTCGCGCAGCGCGAGCTGGCGATCTTCGAGACCGCACGCGAAATGCTGGCGCGTTACGGCCGTGAGGCGCTGCGCCACTGCATCATCAGCCACACCGAGTCGGTCAGCGATCTGCTGGAATTGCTGCTGCTGCTCAAGGAGTGCGATCTGGTGAGCGGGCCAAACGGCGGCGCGTTGCGGGCCGGCGCCCGCAGTGCGTTGATCGTTGTACCGCTGTTCGAGACCATCGCCGACCTGCGCCAAGCCGAGCCCATCATGCGCGAGTTCTATGCCCTGCCCGGCATCACCGAATTGGTGCTGCGCAGCGGCGGCGAGCAAGACATCATGCTGGGCTACAGCGACAGCAACAAGGACGGTGGCTTTTTCACCAGCAACTGGGAGTTGTACCGAGCCGAGCTGGCGCTGGTCGAGCTGTTCGGCCCGCTGCGCACCCAGGCCGACGGCAGCCCAGGCATCACGTTGCGACTGTTCCACGGCCGCGGCGGAACAGTCGGGCGCGGCGGCGGTCCGAGCTACCAGGCCATCCTGGCCCAGCCGCCGGGCACGGTGCGCGGCCAGATCCGCCTGACCGAACAGGGTGAGGTCATTGGCTCGAAATACGCCAACCCCGCCATCGGCCGGCGCAACCTCGAGACCCTGGTCGCCGCTACGCTGGAAGCCACCCTGCTGCAAGCAACCAAACCAGCGCCCAAACGGTTTCTGGCAGCGGCAGCGCAGCTGTCTGAGCACAGCATGGCGGCCTACCGCGCGCTGGTGTACGAGACCGAAG
>CAIKZV010000685.1 GCA_903831925.1 uncultured Burkholderiales bacterium | reverse complement strand
GATCGCGCGATCGGCACGATCACATCGGTTTACACCAAGGATCCCAGCGATCCGGCCTGGGCGGACGACGCCGGCATGAAGACCTACAAGGCGTTCATGGCCAAGTGGTTTCCAGAGGGCAACCCTGACGAGTCTTTCAACGCCTACGGCTATATGACCGGGATGGTTCTGCAGCAGCTGCTGGAGCAGTGCAAGGGCGACTTCAGCAGAGCCAGCATCATGGCGCAGGCCAACAATCTTCGTAATGTGAACAATCCGATGCTGCTTGATGGCATCCGGGTCAATACCGGCCCCACTGATCACCGGCCGCTCGAGCAGATGCAGCTGCAACGCTGGGACGGCAAGGTCTATCGACGATTCGGGCCGATCATTGAAGGGGCGGGCAACTGACCATGAACGAAGAAAAAAACAAATCCGCCATCGGCAGCACCCTCCCGCCAGACGCTGCATGGCTTGCGAAACAGGTGCCCGAGGCGATCATCGAACCCGATCTGCCGATCGTCGATCCGCATCATCATCTCTGGGATCGGGCCAATCATCGCTATCTGCTTGATGAACTGTTGGCTGATACGCGTTCAGGACATCGGGTCGAGGCGACAGTGTTTGTCGAGTGCACCGCGTTTTATCGCGCCGACGGACCGGCCGAGATGCGCCCGGTCGGCGAGACCGAGTTCGTCAATGGTGTGGCCGCGATGTCGGCGAGCGGCTTCTATGGCCCGATGCAGGCCTGTGCCGGCATCGTGGGTCATGCCGATTTGCTGCGCGGTGCGTCGGCTAAACAGGTGCTGCAGGCGCTCATTGCCGCCGGCAACGGGCGCTTTCGCGGAATCCGCCATGCCGGCGGCTGGGATGCCAGCAAGGACATCCGCAACAGCCATACCAATCCGCCGCAGGGGCTGTATGGGCGTGCCGATTTCCGCGATGGCTTCGCACAGCTTGCGCCGCTCGGCCTGTCCTTCGAGGCCTGGCAATACCACACCCAGTTGCCCGATGTCATCGATCTGGCCCGCGCTTTCCCGTCGACCTCGATCATCCTGAATCATGTCGGTGGCCCGCTTGGTGTGGGGCCTTATGCCGGGCGCACTGAAGAGACGTATGCCTTCTGGAAGCGGCATATCGTCGAGTTGGCGAGTTGTCCTAATGTCTCGGTGAAGCTCGGTGGCCTGGGCATGCGGATCGGCATGGTCGATTTTCATGCCCGTGCGACGCCGCCGACGTCGGCACAGATCGCCGAGGCCTGGCAGCCCTGGATCGAGCCCTGCATCGAGGCCTATGGCGCGTCGCGCTGCATGTTCGAGAGCAATTTCCCGGTCGACAATTACACCTCGAGTTATGCGGTGCTCTGGAATGCCTTCAAGCGTCTGGCGCAGGGCGCCTCGCCCGCCGAGAAATCTGCGCTGTTTGCCGGTACGGCAAAGCGCGTCTATCGGCTTTGATACGATGCGGCCATCCCAAACAGAACAAGACAGGAGATGGCCATGTCGCAATCAACCCCCCGCACCGGACTTTCGCTTCGATCGCTGATCAAGGCCAGCGGTGAGCTCGAGCTCACCCTGGCTGATGCCGAGGTCGCCGCGCCCGGGCCGCATGATGTGCTGATCCGCATCGAGGCTTCGCCGATCAATCCTTCCGATCTGGGTCTGCTGTTTGGGGCAGCCGACATGAGCACCGCCCGCGCGGGCGGCAGCGCAACGAACCCTGTCGTTACCGCAAGCGTGTCCGAACGGCTGATGAAGTCGATGTCGGGCCGCCTCGATCAGGCCATGCCGGTGGGCAATGAAGGTGCTGGTGTGGTGGTGGAGGCAGGCGATTCACCCGAGGCACAGGCGCTGCTCGGGCGCACGGTGGCGGTGATGGGCGGCGCGATGTATTCGCAGTACCGCACGGTCAGGGCCAATCAGTGCCTGGTGTTGCCCGAAGGCACGAAGCCTGCCGAGGCAGCATCGTGCTTTGTCAATCCGCTCACCGCGCTCGGCATGGTCGAGACGATGCGCCTGGAGGGTCATACCGCCCTGGTTCATACCGCCGCGGCCTCCAATCTGGGTCAGATGCTCAACAAGATTTGCCTCAAGGACGGCATCGCGCTGGTCAATATCGTGCGCTCGAGCGAGCAGGCGCAATTGCTCAAGTCGATCGGCGCCAAGCATGTGTGCGACAGCACTGCCGCCACCTTCACCGACGACCTCACGCAGGCGCTGGTCGAGACCGGTGCCACCATCGCCTTCGATGCCATCGGCGGCGGCCGGCTGGCCAGTCAGATCCTCACCTGCATGGAAGCTGCGCTCAACAAGACCGCCAAGGAATACAGCCGCTACGGATCGACCACGCACAAGCAGGTTTACATCTATGGCGGTCTGGATATCGGCCCGACCGAGATCAATCGCAATGTCGGCATGTACTGGGGGATTGGTGGTTGGCTGCTCACCAAGTTTCTGGTGCGCATCGGTTCGCCGGCAGCCGCGGCCTTGCGTGCCCGTGTCGCCGCCGAACTGAAGACCACGTTCGCCAGCAGTTATGCCAAAGAGATCTCGCTGCGCGAGGCACTCAGCCTGGATGCGATTGCGATCTACAACAAGCGTTCGACCGGCGCGAAATATCTGATCAACCCTTCGCGCTGATCGGCAGCACGATTCAACGGTGTGATCGTCTCGATGACTGAAATTGCTGCCCCCGACATCACGGCATTGAAGGCCGACATCAAGGTCTGCATGTTCGACCAGTACGGCACGGTCGTGGATATGCAGAAGGGGCTGATCGAGGTGGCCACGCCCTATATTCAGGGCAAGGGCTGGACCGGTCGCCCAGATGCATTCGTGACCTGGTGGCGCCGCGCGCACTTCGAAAATTCAATGAT
>CAIKZV010000684.1 GCA_903831925.1 uncultured Burkholderiales bacterium | reverse complement strand
GTTGTCGTGGGTTCGAACCCCATCAGCCACCCCACCCCTTTTTTTACACCCCTCCGATCTGCTCAGATGTCGCCCGATGTCGCCCGGCTTATCCGGGCGACGACATCGAGGGTCAGCCGATCAGAAATTTCGACTTGTCGTGGCCTGCCAGCCACAGCGGGGTCCGACCGCGGCCTGTCCAGGTATTGCCGGTGGCAGGGTCGCGATATTTCGGTGCGACTTTGCCGCGGCCAGGCGACGCCGCTTTCATGGCTTTTGCCCCGTTTGACGACGGGAATACATCCGATGCGGACAGGCCATATTCGGTGACGAGCGCTTTAACCTGCTTGACCGCGTCGGAAATTTCCTGCTTTCGGGTTTCGGCAATCTGTTTGTCAAGGGCTTCGCGCTGGGCGATCAGGGTCGCGAGTGAGCTCATCAGGATGACTCCAAAGAATTATGTGACTCGATTATATCGGATTGCCGAGCTTGCGATTAATAATGGCGAGGTTTTCAGTCGGGCATATTGTGATAATAGCCCTGCTGTCACTGTTCTTTTCTTGCTGGCGCAGGTTCGAATACTTGTTTGAGAGATCTTCCTACGATCGCGCCTCAATCTGCGGGTAACGGGCAACGCTCGAATCGCTAGAAAAAGGGATAAGGACCCGGATGGCAGCCGATATGGCTGAGATGGCTCACCATCCCCGTTCTTGGGTCCCAGAGGTGCAACAGGCAGCCGGGAGTTCCCGTGAAAGAGGCGGGCGTCGCAGTCGGAGTCAGGCGCAGGGCAATCTCTGTGCAGGTGCTCGGGCAGGCGGCGATCACGGTGCCCGCCCACCGTCGGAAGATCGGTCGGTGCACATGTCCACAGATAACCGCCTCGATATTGTGGTGAGACCGGATGATCGATTCGATCGATTCCGAATCGAGTAATCGGTAATCGTCGATATATTTGATGCCCGATTCGAAGGGAGGGTGGTGAATTGCCACCAGCGTCGGTTTTTGGCGGTTCTGGGCAAGCGTCCGAGCCAGCCATCCCAAGCCTTCTTCATCGATCAATCCGTGATGCTTTCCGGGCTGGCATGAATCGAGCGCCACGATACGGATCGGGTGATCGTCGATGCAGTAATGAAGCGCGCCCTGATTTGGCAAATAAGCGAGATCCGTAAAAGCCTGACGAAAGCTTTCCCGGTGGTCGTGATTGCCTGGCATCAGCAGATAGGGCAGCTCGAGTGCTCCGATCAGCTCGCGAAAGCTCACATATTCTTCCGGTCGACCTTCATCGGTGAGATCGCCGGTAATCAGCACCAGATCGGGCTGACGGTCCAGCCGATGCAGGTGCGAGATGGCGTCGCTCAACAGCTGCTTGGCATCAGCGACGCCTTTGTAGAGCAGACCGGGCGCGCAGACATGAGGGTCCGACAGTTGTGCGATCAGCATGACGGCTGCGACCGGCGTCGCTTTTCGATCAGGATTTGCAGTTTTCTGAATCGCAGCTGCTCGGACAGCGAGAAACGATCTTTCTCGATTGTCGTGCGCATCATCCGTCGATGCGCCATGCGCACTTCGATCGGCATCGAAAAGTCCTCGCTGATGACCAGCGGCCGACCCATGCCGGGCAGGTCATCGAATTCGCCCTCGCCCTGTGCGGCCTGGATTCGGCGTTCGGCAATGTCGTCGAAAATGGTCATTCCCCGAGCATAGCCGGCTTGTCCCTGCGATAGGCTTGGCTGATGCAAGGAAAGTCGCTCACGATCGCGATGTGTGTCGGCCAGGTCGGCAGCCTGCTGCCGCATGTCGTCGTGCCGGCCGTGATGGTTGCCGATCTGATTCCCCTGTGGGGGCTCAGCAATGCGCAGGCCGGCCTGCTGGCATCCAGCTATGCCGCCGGCTATATGCTGGCCGTCCCGGTGCTGGGCTCGCTCACGGATCGGGTCGATGCCAGACGTCTGCTGCTGCTCGGGTCGCTTGCAAATGCTGCCGCCACGATTGCCTTCGGGCTGCTGGCGCAGGGACTGCTGTCGGGAATGCTGCTGTGGGGACTGGCGGGCGTCGGCTTTGCCGGGGCCTATATGCCGGGGCTGCGGGCGCTGACCGACCGGCTCGATCCGGGCGATTCCTCGCGCAGTGTCACGCTCTACACCTCGAGCTATTCACTTGGCGTCGGACTGTCATTTCTGGCCTCGCAGCTGATGGCCCAATACCTCGGCTGGCGATGGGCTTTCGTGCTGACCGGTCTGGGCCCGCTTCTCATGGCGGCGGTTGCGTGGCGGCTGTCATCGAAGCCCCCCGCGGGGCGCGGTGGGGCCCTGCTCGACTTCAAGCCGGTGCTGCGCAATCGAACGGCGATGGGCTATATCCTCGGCTACGGCGCGCACTGCTTCGAGCTCTATGCCTTGCGGACCTGGCTGGTCGCTTTCTGGGCCTTCGTGGTCGCCCGCCATGGCGCTGCGGCGGCAATGCTCGATCCGATCGGCGTCAGTGTGCTGGTGACCGTGCTGGCCATGCCGGCGAGCATCGCGGGCAATGAGCTGTCGATCCGCTTCGGTCGCCATCGCGCGATCACGGTCATCCAGGTGCTGTCGGCGGGCGTGGCATTGTCAATCGGACTGGCTGCGGGCGGATCGCCTCTGCTTGTGCTGATGCTGGTGCTGCTCTATGCCCTGACCGTGCCGGCGGATTCGGGATCGCTCACCGCCGGCATGTCTGCCAGCGCGCAACCGCAGTTTCGCGGCGCAACGATGGCGATGCACTCCTGCGTGGGTTTTGCCTTGTCTGCGGTCGCAGGATGGGCGGTTGGCGTGGCGCTCGATCTTGCAGGTGGCAATGAGTCTCCAACCGGCTGGTTGGCCGGATTTGCGGTGATGGCGGCCGGCATTGCGATGGGACCGCTGGCGCTGTGGTGGTCGCGTCGCTCGAGCGGTCCCTGACACAAGGCATGATGGCGACCTTTGCGATTGCGAGCCCCGGTCCGATGCGACTCACACTTTTCGATCTTGATCACACCCTGCTCGATGGCGACAGCAATCTGTTGTGGGTGACCTGGCTGGTCGAGCAAGGCGAGACGCCGCCTGAGCGGCTGGCGCAACAGACCGCGTTCTATTTGCAGTATCAGGCGGGCACCCTCGATATCGAGGCCTATCTCGCCTTTCATCTGTCCCTGCTGGTTGGCCCTGCGTTCAGTCATTGGGAGGCGGTGCGAGACGCTTTTGTGGCCGACCGTATTGCACCGCTGATCGGCACGGCCGCCCGCGATGCCGTCGCGCGCCATCGAGCCGACGGCGATCTGATTGCGGTCGTGACCGCGACGCACGGCTTTCTGGCGCAGGGCATCGTGTCGCTCCTTGCGCCGATGCCGCTTGTGGCGACCGGCTGCGAGCTCGAGGGCGGGCGTTTCACTGGCCGCCCGATCGGTGGCCCCTGTTTTGCCGCAGCCAAGTTCGGACAGGTGACGGCCTGGCTGCAGACCCTTGGGCACAGCCTGGCTGATTTTGATGCGGTTCGCTTCTACAGCGATTCGGCCAATGATCTGCCGCTGCTCGAGGCGGTGAGCGAACCGGTGGTGGTCAACGCCGATCCGAAACTGGCCTCGATCGCCGGTGAGCGAGGCTGGCCGCAGTTGCAGTGGCGGCGTACTGACTCAGGTCACGACTGATTCGCGCATCCTGAAGGCCGTCAGCATGACGCCCGCCATGGCGATGAGCCCCCCGGTGAGCAGGGCATTGCCGGCGCCGATCGATTGGCCAAGCTGCCCGAAGGCCAGACTGCCAAAGGGCGTGGCGCCCAGAAACATCGCGGTATAGATCGCCAGGACCCGTCCGCGCTTGTCGTTGGGCACGCTGGTCTGGATCGTGATGTTGGTGGCGATGGCCTGTGCGATCACACCACCACCCACCAGCACCATGCCGATGATCGAGACCGTCATCCAGCTGCTGCGGCTGAACATCAGCAGTCCGACTGCCGACGCCAGATTGCCGCCCAGGGCGATCAGCGACAGGTGCCGGGAGCCGCGGCGCATCGCCATCGAGATGGCCGCCACCATCGCGCCGACACCGGCCGCCGAGAGGAAAAATCCGACCAGCTCGGGATGCTTGCCATAGATCTCGGCGACCGCGGCCGGCATCAGATGCGCATACGGCCCGACTGCGAAACCCATCAGGAAAATCGCCACCAGAAGTCGCGCGATCGCCGGATCGGAAAAAGCGAATCGCCAGCCATCGAGGTACTGCTCCATGAACGAGGTGGTGCCGGCGGTGGGGTGGGGCGTCTCGACCGTGCGGATGCGCAGCAGCTGATAGAGCGTGGCCATCAGCAGGATCGGATGCAGCATGAAGCAGGTGGCTTCGCCAAACGTCCCGATCAGCAAGCCGCCCACCGCAGGGCCGATGAAGCGTGCGGTATTGAGCGCACTCGAATGCAGCGCCACTGCGTTGGGCAGCAGCTCCCGATCAGGGACCAGATCGCTGAGGAAGGCATGGCGCACCGGAATCTCGCAGGCAAAGGCGATGCCGCGCAGCGTGGCCATGATGAGCAGCACATTGGCGTCGACATGGCCGGTGGCGGTCAGCAGCGACAGCAGGGCGCCGAGCAGCGCCACCGAGGTCAGCAGTCCGATCAGGATCTTGCGGCGCGAATAGCGGTCGGCCAGCATCCCGGCGACCGGCGACAGAAAAAGCGTTGGCGCCAGCTGCGCAAAGCCGATTGCCCCCAGCAGCGCGACCGAGCCGGTCAGGCGAAAGGCCAGCCAGCCCATGCCGACGTTATAGGCAAAGCCGCCGATCAGCGCGATCGCCTGGCCGCTGAAGTAACGGCGGAACTCGCGGTTTTCGAGCGCCGGGAAGCGACTCATCGAGCTGGCCTCATTGTGGTCGGTCGGCCTCCAGTCGCTCGAGGTGCCAGGCCTCATCGCCCAGCAGGTTCGACAG
>CAIKZV010000683.1 GCA_903831925.1 uncultured Burkholderiales bacterium | reverse complement strand
GGGCGATGCACCAGCGCAGATAGCCCTCGCATTGCGGACCGAAGGCGATGCCCGGCGCCAGTCCGAGCCGGGCATCGCGTGCCAGGGCTTTGGCCAGCGCCAGACTGTCGTGCTCGCCCTCGACGCGCAACAGCACATACATGGCGCCGTCGGGTCTGACAGCCTGCACGCGCGGCAGCTCGGACAGTGCGCTCATCAGCGTGTCGGCGCCTTCGCGCACCGTGGCCACGAATGACCGGGTGGCCGCCTCGCCCTGGCGAAGCGCGGCCAGGCCTGCGCGCTGCACGAAACCCGGCGCGCATGAGGTATTGAACTCGATCAGCTTCTCGATGTCGGGCAAGAGGGCCGTCGGAGTCACCAGCCAGCCGAGTCGCCAGCCGGTCATCTGCCAGGTCTTGCTGAAGGTGTTCGCCACCACCAGCCGATCGTCCGGGTCGGCAACATCAAGAAACGACGGGGCGCACTGGCTGCCATCAAAGACCAGCCGCTCGTAGGCTTCATCCGAGACCACCCAGATACCCAGCCGCCGGCAATGCTCGATCACCACCTTCTGGTTATTGGCCGGCATGACCCAGCCGGTCGGGTTGCCGGGGGAGTTGATCATCAGCAGGCGGGTGTCGGGGGTGAGTGCCGCGAGCAGTCGATCAAGGTCGAGCGTCCAGCCGCCGTCTGTTGCGTCGACCGTCAGGGCAAGCGTCTCGACGCGGGCGCCGAGCACCGCAGCGATCGAGGTCAGGTTGGGCCAAAGCGGCACGACCGCCACCACCCGGTCGCCGGGCGACAGCAGGGCCTGCGAGGCCAGCATCAGCGCGGCAACGCCGGAACTGGTGACTGCAATGCGGTCGGTCGTGGCTGCCGAGGGCGGATGCAGACGATCGACATAGCCGGCCAGTTCGGTCCGCAGTTCGGTGATACCCAGGTTGGGAAGATAGAAGGTGTCGTTGGCGTCAAGCGCGGCCTTGGCGGCCTCGACAACAAAGGCAGGCGCCGGAGTGGCCGGTTCGCCGAACCAGAATGCGAGCAGATCGGTGGCGCCCATCGCGGCATTGGCGACCTCGCGGATCCGGGACCCGGCGATTGCGCGAAGGGAGTCTCTGGCCAGGGCAGGCATGGGCATGGTGCAGCTTGCTCGATGAAGCGAAGCCTTCCATTCTAGGCTGCCCCGAGCAGGGCTCCTTCACCGTCGTGTGCTAGATTCTGAGGTTGACTCGGCCGTCCATCCTATGAAATCAAGACTTGTTTATCTCGTTCTGGCCGTGCTCGGGCTTGGTGGGCTTGGCTGGTATGCCTACACCAGCCAGAAAAATCCCGGTTCATTCGGATTCGAGCTCAAGGGCTCGGCGCCTGCTGCCGACGGCGCAGCGGCGTCCGGCAAAGGGGGTGGTGATGGCGCCAAGGCCGGCCCCGATGGCAAGCCGGCTTCCGCAGGACCTGCGGGGGGAACCGCGGGCGGGCCGGGTGCCGGTGGCGGTCAAGGCGGGCCTGGCGGCGCTGGCCGGCCGAGCGGCCCGGTCGGCGTCGAGATTGCCAAGGTCACCAAAACACCGGTCATCGACGAGGCGATCGCCTCTGGCACGCTGCGCGCCAATGAAACTGTCAACTTGCGCTCGGAGGTTGCCGGCCGTGTCGTGCGTCTGGGCTTTACCGATGGCGCGCGGGTCAGCAAAGGCACCATCCTTGTCGCGCTCGACGCCTCACTGTCTGCCGCCGAAGCGGAACAGGCCCGTGCCGAGCTGTCGCTGTCCAAGGCCAATTTCGATCGCACCGCCGAACTGGCGCAGCGCAATTTTGTGTCGGCCAGTGCCAAGGATCAGGCGGCGGCCAATCTGAAAGTTCAGGAGGCCAAGCTCAAGCTGGCCGAGGCCAAGCTTGCCAAGAGCGATATCCGTGCGCCTTTCAATGGCGTGATGGGCTTGCGCAATCTCAGCCCGGGTGATTTCGTCAAGGACGGCGCCGATCTCGCGATCATCGAAGACATTACCACCATGAAGGTCGATGTGCGCCTGCCCGAACGCTACTTTGGCCGCGTCAAACCCGGCATGGCGATTGTGCTGTCGCTCGACTCGATGCCCGGCAAAACCTTCATTGCGAAACTGACGGCCGTCGATGCCCAGATCGATGCCAATGGCCGCTCGCTGCTCGCCCGCGGACAGCTTGCCAATCCTGATGGCGCCCTGCGAACCGGCATGTTTGCCCGCGCGAGGCTGGTGCTGCGCGAAAACCCCGACGCGCTGGTCATTCCTGAAGAAGCCCTCATCCCGCAAGGCGCAGAGGTCTTCGTTTATCGGGTCGATGCCGGCAAGGCCATGCGCACGACGGTCAAACCAGGCTCGCGCACCGACGGCAAGGTCGAAATTCTGAGTGGCCTTGCCGAAGGCGACCAGGTCGTGACCGCCGGCCAGTTGCGCCTGCAGCGTGATGGCCAGGAAGTGCGGGTCATCGATCCGTCCAAGCGCCCGGGTGGCGGGCCGCCTGGCGCCAAGGGTGGCGGGCCGGCCGGTGCCGGTGCGAATGGTGCGCCGGCCGGTGGGTCGGGGGTGACGGCGCCTGCTGCTGCGCCTGCGTCGGCAGCCAATGCGGCAGCCTCGGCTGCACCCGCTGCTCCTGCACCCGCTGCAAAGTAATCCTCGCGGAGTTTCGACATGTCCCTGTCAGAGATCTGCATTCGCCGCCCGGTCTTTGCGACCGTCCTGTCCCTGGTCCTGATGCTGCTGGGCGCGGTCTGCTACGACCGGCTATCGGTGCGCGAATATCCCAAGATCGACCTGCCGGTGGTCACGGTCGACACCAAATATCTGGG
>CAIKZV010000682.1 GCA_903831925.1 uncultured Burkholderiales bacterium | reverse complement strand
GCCCGACAGCGCAAGCGGCAGCATGTAAAGCGCTGCAGCGACATTCGAGACGATCGCATGCCCGCCGACCGTCTCGGTACCCAGCCGCGCGACCATCAGCGTGACCATGTTGAAGGCGCTGACATCAATCAGGTAGGTGCCGCCGATCGGCAGGCCCATCCGCATCAGTTCCCTGAGTGCCGGCCACTTCGGCCAGCCGAGGCCGTGCATGGCGAAAGGCTGGTAGAAGCTGCTTCGCCGCAGCATCAGCCAGCCGATCGCGGCCGAGATCCAGTACATCACCGCGGTGGCCACGCCACAGCCCGCCCCGCCCATCGGTGACAGGCCGGGTATGCCGAGCGCCGGTATGCCGTCCCAGCCACCGATAAAGAGCAGATTGAGCGGCACCTTGCAGATCGGGCCGAGCAGGTTGATCGCCATGACCACCCGCGGACGCGAGACCGCGATGTTGAAGGTGGTGAAGGCCCTGAACCACAAGGCCGCCGGCAACCCGAAGGCGAGGGCGTTCAGATACTGCATGGCGCGGTCATTGACCGCCTCGGGGGCCGCTGCGATCCAGAGCAGCGGCTGCGGGAAGCACATGGCGATCATGCCGGGGCCGAGCAGTGCCAGCGCCATCCACTGACCCTGACGCCAGGTGTCGCCAACCTCGAGAGGACGGTTGCCGCCGAAATGCTGAGCGGCGATCGGTGAGATCGCCTGCAGTGCGCCCATCAAGCCGACGTAGACGGTATAGAAGACGCTCGCGCCGATGGCGACGGCGGCCAGATCGGTGGCCGACAGGTGGCCGGCCATCGCGGTATCGATAATGCCGTTGGCCATGACCGCAAGCTGGCCGATGAACATCGGCCAGCCCAGTGACAGGATCTGGATCGCCGAGGCGCGTCGACTCGATCCGGCCGGGGCGCGCTCAGCGTTCGACACGACGCAGCAGCCGGAAGCGTTCTCGGCGATCCACCGGACGCTGACCGCGCCAGGCCGGTCGCCAATGATTGGGCTCGCCATCGACCGAGAGCGGCCGGTCGGTTCGGTCGGCGACCAGCAGCCATTCGCAGTCGGTCCGCTCGTCGTTCAGGCGCAGCTTGCCGAAATACGCAAAGGTCGCCCGCTGTGCCGCATCGAGTCCCAGCGTTTGCACGCAGCGATGCCGGCTCGTGACCACCACGCCGGCCTGCTGCGCCACATCGCGGTAGGTGCTGCGGTAATTGCCGCCGGGCAGCCACAGGGTCATCAGCAGAAACCAGCCGAGGACCACGCCGCCTGCCGACAGCACCACCGAGCGCCACAGGGCCCGCGGCTTGCGCGAGATGCGCCAGGCGACCAGGGTCAGCCAGGCAATCGTCGCCGCCGCCCCAAGGAGCACCTCAAGCGGATCGATGACCGGCGCGAATCCCAGCAGTAATCGTTGCACGCTATAGGCCATCGGCGCCGGCCAGCCGGTCTGGAAGGCAATCCAGTAGAGCCACAGCGCCAGCCCGATCAGGGTGAAGGTCATCACCGCAAACCAGTCGATCAGGCTGGTCAGGCCGCGCCGGATGGTCGGCAGGCCCAGCGCTGCGAGCATGGCCAGCGGCGGCACGATCGGCAGCAGTCCGGCCTCGGTGCCGACCGGTGCGAGCATTGCCGCAACCAGCAGCGTCATGGCGGTGATCAAGGGCAGCGCGAGCGCCGGCTCAAGACTGCGCTCTCGCCAGCGCCAGATCGCCCATCCGGCAATTGGCCAGGCCGGCCAGAAAAACCAGATCAGGTTCTCCAGGGCATAGCGTCCGGTGGCGAGGGTCGGCCCGCTGACCATCAGGGCGTTCCAGTCGAGCCAGGCGTCGCGCCATGCCAGTCCCTTGGCGCCGATGTGTCCCAGCGCTATCGGCCACGGCAGAGCGACCGCCAGGGCAAACGCGGTCATCGAGAGCAGCAGGGGGCGCGCCACCAGCCGGAAGGCGCCCACCTGCCAGACCAGTACCGCGACCGACAGCACCAATGCCCCCGCGACCGGAAGCCCGCGAGTCAGTACCGTCAGGCCGATCGCCAACCCGGCCAGTGCACCGCCGGAGCGCGGCGACTCGAGCGCTCTGGCGCAGCCGAAGAGGAAGACGCCGATCCAGACAACCTGGGCCGCTTCGATCGTGGTCTCGTGCAGGCGCGCGAGCAGGCCAAACGTGGCGAGGGTGATCAGCAGCGCCGAATCGGCCACTGCCCTGCCGAAATCGGTCGTCGATGCCGAGGCGCCGAAGGGGTCGGCCGGTTGAACGCCGGGCCGCCGCGCCAGCAGCCAGGTGGCTGACCACACGCACAGCAGCATCAGCGCCACCCAGGCAATCGCAACCCAGCGCACGACCAGGTCGGGCCGCACGAAAGGCAGGAGGCGGATTGCGAGCGCGCCCAGCCAGGCCGACATCGGGCCGCCCTGGGGCAGCGGCTCACCGAGAACATTCGGTGCCAGCCAGTCGAGCAGCCCGTTCGGGGCGAGCGACATGGTCCAGGCCACCCCGAAACCGGCGGCATCGGCAAATCGCCAGGGATCACGGCCGATCAGGCCTGGCACCGCATACAGGCCGCACATCAGCAGCAGCAGCCACCGGGGCATCTTGGCGGCCTGCAGCGAAGTGACGGTAAACGGTTTCACGGGCGATGCCGATTCGGAGGGTCTGCCGCGACACGACAGACGTCGTCACAGGGCAGGGCGGGGCCGCTGACCCCCCGCAGACAGAGATAACGCAGACAGAGATAAGACACAGGGGCCGACCGCAGCCGGCGCGGCCCCATCAGAGATTCGTCAGGCGGTTTTGCTGCGTGCGAATTTCTGACGGAACTTCTCGACACGACCGGTCTCGCTGATGCGCTGCTGGGCGCCGGTGTAGAACGGATGCGATTCGGAGGTGACATCAAGCTTGAAGAGCGGATATTCCTTGCCGTCGTCGAGCGTGATTTTCTCGCGGGTGTTCAGCGTCGAGCGGGTGATGAAGCGAAAGCCGTTCGACAT
>CAIKZV010000681.1 GCA_903831925.1 uncultured Burkholderiales bacterium | reverse complement strand
CGGCATCGACCACGCACCGCCAACTCGACGAGGCCCAGCAACTCGCTGCCGGCGTGCTGCCCGACATGGTCAGGATTTCAGTCGGGCTTGAGCACGTCGACGACATCCTCTGGGACATCGACCAGGCCTTGTCCGCGACGTTGGATTGACGCGGCTCAGGCGGCCTGACCGCAGCGATCAGACGTGCTGGGCTTGGGTTAGTCGAGCTTCCACTTCCCGCCGACGATGCGAACGATCACCCGGGCACGTTGGTCCAGTCCGAGGTGGTCGTTTTTCGACATGTTGGTCACGCCGTTCGACACCTTCAGGTCATGCACCGCTTCGAGCGCATCACGCAGCGCGGCGCGGAACTCTCGGGTGCCTGGCTGCGCGGTCTTGAGCGCGACCGGGATCGCCTGGCTCAATAGCAGGCCTGCGTCCCAGGTGTAAGCCCCAAAGGCCGAGACCGTGCCGGGTCCGTACATGGCTTCATAGCGCTTCACATAGTCGACCGCCTGGGCTTTGGCCGGATGGTCGGCCGGCAGCGCTGCCGCCACGATGACTGGGCTGGTCGGCACGAAAGCGCCCTCGACGTCCTTGCCGCCAACGCGCAGGAAATCGTTGTTCGCCACGCCGTGGTTGAAGTACACGCTGCCCTTGTAGCCGCGTTCGGCCAGGGCCTTCGCCGGCAGCACCGCCGGCGTGCCCGAGGCGCCGATCACGACCATGTCCGGGTTGGTGGCGGTCAGTTTGATGATCTGGGCCGTCACGCTGGTGTCGCGCGAGGCGAAGCGCTCGTTGGCGACGATGCTGATCTTGCGCACGGCGGCGAATTTTTCGAATTCCGCATAAAAGGCCTCACCGAGCGCATCGCTGAAGCCGATGTAGGCCATCGTCTTCATGCCCCGTTTGGCGGCGTGCTCGAGGATGGCCAGCACCATCATCGTGTCGGTCTGCGGGGTCTTGAAGACCCAGGCCTTCTTGGCATTCATCGGTTCGATGATGCGTGCCGACGACGCGAGCGAGATCGTCGGTGTGCCGCTCTCGGCCACCGCATCGGTCATGGCCAGCGAGTTCGGTGTGGTGGTCGACCCGATGATCGCGTCGACCTTGTCCTCGACGGTCAGCCTGCGTGTGTTGGCCACCGCAGCGGTGGTGTCGCTGGCATCGTCGAACACGATGTACTCGACCGACTTGCCGCCGATCGTCTTGGGCAGCAAGGCGACCGTGTTCTTCTCGGGAATTCCCAGCGAGACCGCAGGACCGGTGGTCGACAGCGTCAGGCCTATCTTGATTTGTGCGCTGACCGGCAGCGCGCAGCAAGCGAGGATGGCTAGCGCGACAAGTGAACGGGTGTGGCGGAATGTCATCAGGTCTCCTGCGGGTGATGGGGGTTTGCAACGCAGCCTGCGTCACCGTTGACTGCGGCGCTAGCGATGGGTCGTCGCGCCGCAGCGTGGCTTGATTGTCGGTGACCCGGCGCTGCGCCAAGAGCTTGTTGCAAGCCACCCATCGTCAGGGTTCCCGTCGAGTGACGAGCCACCAGTAAAAACGGGCCCGCATCGCGGGCCCGTGTGATGGCGTCAACAGCTCAGCGGCCGTAGACCTTGCCGAATTGCACCCAGGTCTTGCCGTCGAACTTGGCCAAGCGCTCGCGCTCGATCGGGTAGAAGTCATCCGGTCCGGTCTTGAGGTTCACACCCGGCAACAGCATCGGCAGGCTCATGTCCAGGCTGGCAGCCTGCTTCATGACGTTTTCTCGCGTCAGGTTGTCGCCGCACATCTTGAGCACATGCACCAGCGTCTGCGACACCGAGTAACCGTAGACCCCGTTGACGTCGGCCAGGTTGACGTCCTTGTTGTACTTCTTCATGAACTCGGCCCATTCCTTCATCGCCGCGTCGTTGGCCCATTGCGGATCGGTCGGGTCCTTGATGTATTGCGAGGTGATGATCCCGGTGCCGTTTTCCAGGCCTGCGGGTTGCATCACCGAGCTGACCGAGATCGAAACGTTGTTCAGGTAGTGGACCGGTTTCCAGCCGATGTCGGCATTCTTCTTGATCACCATCGCCGCGAACTTCGGCGTCGTGATGTTGAAGAAAGCGTCTGCACCCGAGGCCTTGAGCGACAGCAACTGGCTGTCAACAGTCGGGTCGGTCACCTCGTAGGTCTGCTTGGCCACGATCATGGTCTTGGCCTTGTCGCCCAGCGCGTCCTCGAAACCCTTCAGGTAGTCTTTGCCGTAGTCGTCGTTCTGGTACAGGATCGCGATTTTGGCGTTCGGCTTGGTCTCCAGAATGTGCTCGACATAGATCCTGGATTCGGCCTGGTAAGTCGGCTGCCAGCCCATGG
>CAIKZV010000680.1 GCA_903831925.1 uncultured Burkholderiales bacterium | reverse complement strand
TCGCTATACCGATGACAATATTTTCCGCTCGTTCATGCTGCGAAAGCTCCGGCGCCTGGTGCTGTCTGGCGACTATCAGTTCCGCCCGCCCGCCAATCCCGGTGTTGCCAGTCAGCTCTTCGACCGGCTGCTCTCGAGCCTGCCTTATCCGGCTGAAGACTTCGATGTTGAAAACCCCTGGCCGAATTTCTGGAAGTCGACACCCTGGACCGCCACCCGCCACCGGATGGACATGCTCTATGGCCGGGATTTTTCGGCCTCGCGTCTTGGCGACAGCACGCTCGAGGCAATCGACGATCTGTTCGGGCCGATGAGTATTGAATCGGTTGCGCAGATCATTCACTTCGCACGGTTCAACGCGATCACCAATCAAAGCGGGCGTGGTGAATTTGTCACCGGCAAGCGTTTGCGGGATCGCTGGGGGGGCATCAAGACGCTGGCGATTCACGGCCGTGAGAACGGGCTGGTCGATGTGTCGACCCAAGACCTCCTGAGCAAGGCCATGCGGCATGCCGATATCCCCTTTCGAACGTCGTCGTCCGATCACCCGCCGTATGACCGCCTCGGGCATCAGGACATTCTGATCGGGGCGACGTCCGAGGCAGTGTTTCAGGACATCGAGGCCTTCCTCGATGAAGAGCCGTTTGTGGGTCAGTCTCCAGACATTGGTGGGGACGAGGGTTCGGATGATCAGGCCGTTGCCCTGATCATCGAATTGCCCTGGATCGGGCCACGCATCGACTTGCCTGCGGTCGGTGAAGTGCTTGCGGTCGGTAAAGCGCCCGCTGACGACGGTGAAACCCTCTCGTTGCAGATCGCGGCGATGTCGAGTCCGGATCAGGGGCGGGCATCTCTGGCCTTGGTGCCGGTGTGCAAGCACCCGCCGCAGGCAGTTGCCAACAACGCAACATTCGAGATCCTGGGCACCCCGACACTGAGCGATAAAGGCAGCAGCAATGAATGGTTGAAGCGCACCTTGCCCCCTCTTCCGCAGCATTGTGGTCAGCCTCCCCACGGCGAGTCAGGCTTCATTGCGGTGATGGTCTATGAACCGGGCGAGGTGACTGCCGCCAAGTCGGCCGAAGCGGGAGGGGCAGCGAATTTTCCGTTTCAGTCAGAGTCAAACAAGTCCGCGTCAAACAAGCCAGCGGCAGTACGCATTGCAGTTAAAGAGTGGATCAAAAGACAACCCGCTGACCTGATTGAGACTGCCTTCCTGCGATGTGACGATCTGTGCCGAGCCATCACGCTGCACGACGCTGATAAGCCCCAAGCCGTTCGATTCGCATTTGGCAGTTGTCAGTATCCGCCGGGAGTCTTCGATCGACCGATTGCCGAAGCCAGCATGCGCAAATTGGCAGCATCACTCGATGGCGCCGAGGGCGCCGATGCGCCCGATCTGGTTCTGTTGCTCGGTGACCAGATCTACGCCGATGCCACCGCCGGTATCGCCGACGCCACCCGCATCGACGAGCGCTTCGAGCAGCCTCATGTCGACGCCTTGCGGATGCCCCCGTTACGCGAGGTGATGCGACGCAGGTCGGTGCGTTGTCTGATCGACGATCACGAACTCTCCGACAACTGGGCGCCCTTGCCGGCGGATGTCGCAGTGAAGCGTCCTGAGGAGGCAAAGCACAACCAGCAAACGCTCATGGCAGGGCGTGAGGCATTCCTGCGCTATCAGCGCATGCGCCCGGTCAAGGGCAGCTTCGCCGTGCGGAATGCGATTCTGTCCAGGCCGGTCGATCAGGCCTTCAATTTTGGCGGCCACCCTTTCTATCTGCTGGATACCCGCACCGGCCGATCGCCAGGCGGCTCATCACTAGCACCCGGTCAACGGTTGATCATCGACGACCGCCAGTGGTTCGCGCTGCGCGACTGGTTGCTGAAAGATCCCCACGCGTTGAAGTTTGTCGCAACGCCCTCGGTGCTGCTGGCACGGAGCCGACATACCGCCGATCACACAATGGCGTTCGAACGCAGCGATGCCTGGGATGGCTTTCCGCAGTCAGTGCAGCAGCTGATCGAGTTTCTCTACTTCAATCGCATCACGAACACCGTCTTCCTGAGCGGTGATGAGCATCAAAGCTTTCACTCCGAAGCGACGGTCACCAGTGTCGACGATTCTCATCGACTCAAGATCGTTTCGGTCCACAGTTCGGCACTCTATGCGCCGTTCCCGTTTGCCAATGGTCGGCCGACCGACTTCCTCGCGAGCGATAACTATTCCGTCGGCCATTGCCAACTGGCGGTGACCACGACACTGGCGCCACCTGGCGACGGCTACGCGGTCATCGAAGTCCCTGCGGGTCATCAGCCCCCGCATGCATTGAACCTTCGCTACCTCAAGGCTCAAGGCAACGACAACGGCCCTGGCCCCGCGCCGATTAGTCTGCCCCTTTAAGCGTCTGTTCGGCTAAGCCGAGCCTCATCGCGCAGGCCGCGCCCCAGCGGCTGTCAATCAGCGGCCTCAACTGCCTGCGTTGCAGGTCCTCAGCAATTTTGAAGAGGACAAGGTCCTAAGCCGACAGGCAGGATTCGCATCAGGTCGAAAGCCAAAAATTGCCTTGAATTCAAGGCAATTACAGGCAGTCGCTCTTTGCTATCCAGTCAATTAACCTATCAGGACCCTAATATGATCTCGATTCTTCGCGATCGCTTCCGCCATGCCAGGGGCGATACCTTCTCATCTTTTCAAGTGGGTCGGCGAGCCGGCACTTCCCCTCAAGCTCGCGATATTCCTGCGCTCAGAAAACTCACGATCCTGGTCCTCGCGGCCATGACAGCCGGCACTGCCGCCGCGGTCACGGTGTCGATCGGCACGCAGCTCAATGGCGGCGCGATCGTCAATCAGGGCAGCGCTGACGGGACATTCGATCTCACCACGAATGTCGGCGGCTACAACTCGGTCAAGGCCAGCGGAATGGCGGACCCCTTCTTCGTCTATCCGAACTTCTCGACCTCGTCGGTCGATGTCTCGTCGGGTGGCACCACCGATTCGCTGAGCGTTTTCGTGAGCGAAAGTGGTCTGACCAGCGCCCCCCGGACCTATGGCCTGAGCCTTCTGAACAGCCTGGGCGTCACCCGAGTCTCAACCGGCTGGACCCTCGACACCTATGTCTGGCTGGATCCGACCAACACCGTCTTCGGTCGCGACACGCTGCTGGTCAACCGGTCTTTTGCCGGCCCACTCGGCGCATCGAGCGTCGATCTCGCCTCATTCCTTGATGTCACCGACCCCTACTCGATCACCGTCGAGTACCGCATCAAGTCGAACGCAAACAAGGGCGGCATCAATGCCACGGCCGACATCAACGATGTGCCGACGCCGTCGACCTCGTTGCTGCTGGGGATGGGTCTGACCGGGCTGGGTCTGGCGATGTCGCGTCGGGAGAAGCGAGGAGCGTTTGCGGCGCAGCCAGACACGACACCGGCTGCTGATTCGAAGGGATGGCAGCACGGTGCTGGTCCGGGCTTTGCAGCGAAGCCTCTGATGGTTGGTGGCTGAGCTGTGTTGTTACGAGTGCGAGTTGCGGAACTTTGATTAAGTAACCAATTGTCTAAATAAAAAAATTATTTTTATCATAGAAAGGAAGTTAGAAATGGAATTGAACTTTTCACCGTTCAGTCGCGAAACAGAGTCTAACCGGGCATTGGGGTCTATCGCGAATGCATTGTCGTCAATTTGCAGCTTCGGCTGTGCCAAGAAACCCGCAATTTTCAAAAGCCGTGGAACCAATGCCAAGAACCTTGTAATGCAAGTGGCCGGCTTGAGCCTGGTCTTGGTGAGCTCCCTCGCCAGTGCCACCGTGGTGAACTTCGACAGCCAGCCTGATTCCTATTTTCGATCAAACTTCACCGATAATGGCTTCGCGGTGAGCGTATCCGGTACCACCAATCACGGCACCACTCCCTATTTTGACGGCAGGGCCTTCGGCAACGGTACGGTCTACTACGGCATCTGGAACAAC
>CAIKZV010000679.1 GCA_903831925.1 uncultured Burkholderiales bacterium | reverse complement strand
TGCAATCCGATCGATCCGGTATTGCTGCTGTCGCCGATGATCGCGAGCAGCTGCCGGCAGCCGGCTGCTTCGCAGCGCTCGATCAGGGCGGTCAGAAGCAGACGTCCGACGCCGCGCCCGCGTGCGGTCTCGTCGATGTAGATCGAGTCTTCGACGGTGAAGCGGTAGGCCGGCCGCAATCTGAACCAGTTGACATAGGCATAGCCCAGCACCCGATCGCCCTCATGGGCGACCAGATACGGAAAGCCGTTTTTCACCACGTCGGCGCGTCGGCGGGTCATCTCTGCCAGATCGGGCGGCGTGATCTCGAAGGTGCCGGTGCCATGCAGGACATGGTGGGCATAGATCGCCTGGATGGCAGGCAGATCGGTGTCGCGGCTGTCGCGGATCAGCGGGGTATGCATGGCATCGAGCATAGCCGATGCGCCCGCACAGACTCAGGCGTTGAGCAGTCTGTCGCCGTCGCGGCGCGCAGCCCCCGCGCGCACCAGTTCGCTGATTGCCCAGTCGGCCAGCGCGCTCGGGTCCAGGCCGATGAATCGCCGGTTGGTCTGCGCGATCAGGGGCACGGTGTCCATCAGAGCGATCACGTCGGCATGCGCAATCTGCTCATGCTCGAGCAGCAGAAACTTGAGCAGCACCTTGATGCCCTGACGGCCGTTTCGCGCGGCATCGGCGCTGAGGTAGTCGAGGCGCTGGCTGGCGCGCTCGAGGGCAGCGCGCACATCACTGAACATCGGCCCGTGGCCGGGGATCACCAGGTCGATATCGAGCTGGGCAATGCGAGCAAGGATGGCACGCTGCTCGGCAAAGCCCGATTCGCCCTCGAGCTCCGGAAAGATCACACCGAATCCGTTTTCCCAGAGCGCATCGGCCGAGATCAGGATGCGGGCCGGCTCGCAGTAAAGCACCATCGACTCCGGATCGTGCCCGGGCGCGGCGATCGCCTGCCAGGGCAGGCCGCCGAGTTCGATGATCTGACCATCGACCAGCACCTCATCGAAGGCGAAGCGCTCGCAGCGCTGACCGGTCGGCTCGAAGCTCAGGGCCTGCGCATCCCAATCGCGTACCGCCTGCGCACTGGCGGCAGGAATCATCGTGCGACAGCCATAGGTCTTTTGCAGAAGGGCGTTGCCGCCGCAGTGGTCAGAGTGCAGATGCGTGTTGATCACCAGCTCAAGCGGGCGTTCGCCGAGCGCATGGCGGATGACCGACAGCGTCATCTCGGCATGCTTGATGTAGCCGGTATCGACCAGAGCGGTGTGATGGCCGTCGTCAAAGAGCACACCGTTGGCCGACAGCCAGTCACGCTCGATGAAGCGCATCGAGGGCGGCAGCGCGGGGTGTCGGAAGGCGTGTGCGGCGGGCGAGGTCATGGGCTTAGCCAGCAGAGGATGTTGCGGTCATTCGAGCGGCACGCCGGGCATCGCGGCTCAGCGCGTGAGGCGCTGGACGCCGTCGGGCAGCGACGTGGCACGCTGCATGATCGGTGACTCAAAAAGGCGTCGCCGCGCAGGCAGGCCAGCGCCGCATCGGTCATGTCAAAACCCCAGAAGCGCTGGTCGTCAAAGGCCAGGGTCGGGACGCCGAAGATGCCCTCATCGATCGCGCGCGCGGTGTTGCGGCGAAGGGCGTCCTTGACCTCGATGCGGCCGATTGCCGCTTCGGGGTTGTTCACGCCGAGACGCTCGCACAGCGCCTTGAAGGCCGGCTCATCGTCCGGCAGACAACCCTGCACCCAGACGAAGCGAAAGATCGCATCGATCGCTGCCGGGTGGCACTCGAGCGCGATCGCAAGCCGAAGCAGCCGAAGCGGATTGAAGGGATGTGCCGGCGGCAGCGTGAAGGCGATGCCCTGCTGATGGGCGCGCCACGCGACTTCGCGAAAGGTGTGGATCTTCTTGACCGGGATCTCGGCCGGGCCCTTCTGGCCATGGTGCTCGAGCAGACCGGCAAAGAGGATCGGCACCGGCTCGATGCTCACCAGCCCGTCAAAGCGCGCCAGCACTGAATGCTGCAGGTAGCTGTAGGGCGAGATGAAGTCGAAGTACCAGCGGGCGGTCTTCATCTCACGCTGCCTTGCCGGCGACGGATCTCCCCCCAGACCGACAGTCGCGCCTCGTTGTTCATGCCGCCCCAGCTGGCGATCTCATCGATCGTGCGCAGGCAGCCGTTGCACAGCCTGGTGTGCGGGTCGATCTGGCAGACCGAGATGCAGGGGGAGGGCACCGGACGGCCGGCGGCGGCGGCCTCGCGCAGCGCATCGTCGTCGGGTGCAAAGGGAGACTTCATCTCGAGGGTCACAGTAAGGGTTGCAGCAAGGACGTCGAACGCTCAGGCAGCGAGCTTGGCGCTCAGGGCATTGCCCGCGCGGGCAGCCGCCTTGCGGCCGATGTGCGCGGAGATCCACTGGCCGATCGCGACCACCTTGGCCAGATCGACCCCGGTCTCGATGCCCAGGCCATCGAGCAGGTAGAGGAGGTCTTCGGTGGCGACATTGCCCGTGGCGCCCTTGGCGAAGGGGCAGCCGCCCAGACCAGCCACCGAGGCGTGAAAGGTCGAGACACCCAGCTCGAGGCTGGCATAGACATTGGCCAGCGCCATGCCGTAAGTGTCATGAAAATGGCCGGACAGGCGCCCGACCGGCACCACGGTGAGCGCAGCTTCGAAGGCCGCTTTCGTCTGACGCGGCGTGCCGACTCCGATGGTGTCGGCAATGTCGATCATGTCGCAGCCCAGATCGGCAAAGCGGGCCACCACATCCGCCACGGCGGCAGGCGGCACCTCGCCCTGATAGGGGCAGCCCATGGCACACGACACGCTCGCCCGCAGCCGCATGCCGTGCTCCTTGGCCGCGCGCGCCACCGGCTCGAAGCGTGCGACCGACTCGGCGATCGAGCAGTTGATATTCCGGTGCGAGAAGGCTTCGGAGGCTGCGCCGAAGATCACCACCTCATCGGCCCGCGCGGCAAGCGCGCCCTCGAAGCCCTTGAGGTTGGGGGTCAGCACCGAATAGATCACGCCCGGGCGTCGCTCGATGCGACCCATCAGCTCGGCGGTATCGGCCATCTGCGGCACCCATTTCGGCGACACGAAGGAGCCCGCCTCGACATTCGGGAATC
>CAIKZV010000678.1 GCA_903831925.1 uncultured Burkholderiales bacterium | reverse complement strand
GTGCCATCCTTACACCCGCATGTTGATCGGCTCGGTTCCATCGCTACGGCCAGCCCATAGAGAGGGCAACAAGAGCGGCGAATTGGTTCTGCGCATCAATAACCTGCATAAGACCTACACGTCCAGCGGGCTGTTCCAGAGGACTCGAACCGTACATGCGGTGAGCGACGTCAGCATCGCCATCGCCCGCGGGCAGACCGTGGGCATCGTCGGCGAATCAGGCTCGGGCAAGTCGACGCTTGCGCGCTGCGTGGTGCGCCTGATCGATCTGAGCGGTGGCAAGGTCTTCCTGGGGGCTGACGAGATCGGCCATCGCTCGCGTGGCGAGATGCGCGAGATGCGCCGGCGCATCCAGATCATCTTTCAGGACCCTTATCGCTCCCTCAACCCGCGACGCACCGCCGGCGAGTCGATCATCGAAGGACCGATGTATTTCGGTACGAGCCGCGCCGAAGCGATTGCGCGGGCGCGCGAGCTGATGAGTCTGGTGCTGCTCGACCCGACCGCGCTAGAGCGCTATCCGCATGAGTTTTCGGGCGGTCAGCGTCAGCGGCTGTGCATTGCGCGGGCGCTGGCGATGGCGCCTCAGGCGCTGGTGGCCGATGAGGCGGTGTCGGCGCTCGATGTTTCGGTCCAAAAGCAGGTGCTTGAGCTGCTCGATGACATTCGCGAACGGCTCAATCTTGCGGTGCTCTTCATCACCCACGACCTGAGGGTGGCCGCGCAGATCTGCGATCGGGTCGGCGTGATGAGCCAGGGCAAGCTGGTGGAATACGGCAGCGCCAGCGAGGTGCTGGGTCGGCCCAGACATCCCTATACCCAGGCACTGCTGTCGGCGGCGCCCGGTCGGCGCTGGGATTTCAGCCGACAGGGCTGACTCGGACCAGGCGCTGACCTCAGGCCAGCGCTGATTCAGACCCCCATGCCTTCGAGAAACGAGGCCAGATTGATGCCGAGGTCTTCGACCGCATAGCCGCCTTCCTGCACCAGGAGGGTCGGCATGCCGAGCGCGCCAATGCGCTGCCCGGCGCCGCGAAAGCCCGCGGTGCTGATCGACAGCAGCGCCGACGGGTCTTTCTCGTAGGCATCAAAGCCCAGCGAGACGACCAGCGCTGCCGGCTCGAAGGCTTTGATGGCCGCAATCGCTCGGTCAATCGTCGCCAGCCACGGGGCATCGCCGGTGCGCAGCGGCAGCGGCAGGTTGAGCGTTTGGCCTGCGCCCGCGCCTTCACCGGTTTCGTCGGCGCGACCGGCAAAGAAGGGATAACCCCAGTCGGGGTCGGCATGGACTGACACGAACAAGACATCGCCGCGAGACCAGAAGATGCCCTGCGTGCCGTTGCCGTGATGCACGTCGATATCAAGGATGGCCACGCGACCGCGTGCCGCAGCAAGGCGATGCGCCGCCACCGCCGCATTGTTGACATAGCAAAACCCTGCGCCCAGATCGGCATAGGCATGATGACCCGGTGGCCGGCACAGGGCATACGCGATGGGTGCGAGCGATGCGCCCGCCAGCACCGCATCGGCGCCGTCGACCGCGCAGTGCGCAGCACTCAGCACCGCCGCCCAGGTGCCGGCGCCGATCGGCGAGGTGGTGCTGCTGAGGTAGTGACCTGCCTGGCCAAGCACGCTGTCGGGGCGTGCGCTCATGTG
>CAIKZV010000677.1 GCA_903831925.1 uncultured Burkholderiales bacterium | reverse complement strand
CGATCAGCTCGCGCTGCGGCCCGGCGCCCGGGTGCTCGAGATCGGTTGCGGCTGGGGCGGATTTGCCGAACTCGCCGCCCGCGACGGGCTGGATGTCACCGGCCTGACCCTCTCGACCGAGCAGCATGCCTGGGCCACCCGGCGCCTGGCCGATGCCGGCCTGGCCGAGCAGGCACGCTTCCTGTTGCAGGACTACCGCGACGAGAAGGGGCAGTTCGATGCGATCGTGTCGATCGAGATGTTTGAAGCGGTGGGCGAGCGTTACTGGCCGAGCTATTTCGAGACGCTGCGCCGTTGCCTGCGACCCGGCGGTCGGGCGGTCGTGCAGACCATCACCATCGACGACACGCTCTTCGAGCGGTATCGCCGCGGCACCGACTTCATCCAGCAATACATTTTTCCGGGCGGCATGCTGCCCTCGCCCGAGGTGTTTTCGCATCAGGCCCGTTCGGCCGGACTGGCACTCGACGATGCCTTCGGCTTTGGCCTCGACTACGCCCGCACGCTGGCGATCTGGCGCGATGCCTTCCTCGAGTCGCTGCCGCAGATCACCGCGCAGGGCTTCGATGCGCGCTTTGCGCGCACCTGGGAGTTCTACCTCGCCTACTGCGAAGCCGGCTTCGCCCAGCGCTCGACTGACGTGGTGCAGTTCACGCTGCGCCGGGAGCGCTGAGCCATGTCATCCGGTACGCCACGCAAACCGGTCGCAGCCCGCTTTCTGGGCGCCGCCATGCTGACCGCGAGCCTGCTCGCCCAGTGGTCGCCAACCCTGGCCGACATTGTGCCGGCCCCGATCAAGGCCGAGCTGCCGGATGCGCGCCTGTCGGGCGAAGGTGTCATGCGCTGGCTGGGCCTGAAGGTCTACAGCGCCCAGCTCTGGACCGGCGCCGCCGGGGTGAGGGCCGATCGGCCAACCAGCCAGCCGCTGGCACTCGAATTGCGCTACGCCACCGGCCTGAAAGGCGAGGCCATCGCTGAGCGCAGCGTGCAGGAAATCGAAAAGCTGGGCTATGGCGACGCGCCGCGTCGCAGCCGCTGGTTGAGCGATCTGAAACGGCTGATGCCCAATGTCGCAACCGACGATCGGCTCACCGGCATCCTCGAGCCGGGGCGGGGCGTGGCGTTTTTTCACAACGACAAACCGATCGGCCGGATCGACGATGCCGAGTTTTCCTCGGCCTTCTTTTCGATCTGGCTCGACGAACGCACGACAGCGCCGTCGCTGCGCGCATCGCTGCTGCGGGGGGCGGGCCTCGCCTCGGGGTCGGGGCGGTGACCTCGGGCGATTACCTCGCCTACGGACTGTTGCGCGCGCCGCTGGCGCTGCTCGAGTTACCGCTCTTCGTTCTGCTGCCCGCCTTTTATGCCGACAAGCTCGGGCTGAGCCTCGCCACGGTCGGCGCAGTGCTTTTCTTCACCCGCGCGGTGGATGCGGTCGCCGATCCGGCGATCGGCACGCTGCTCGATCGACAACGCGAGCCGCAGACCTGCCGCCGCTGGATCCTCTTCGGGCTGCCGGTGCTGGCGCTCGGCTATGCCGCGGTCTTCCTGCCGCCGCCGGGCGTTCCGGTGGTTGCCTGGCTCGCGCTGGCCTCGATTGCCACCTACCTGGCCTATTCGGTGGTCTCGATCGCCTATCAGACCTGGGGGGCGGGGCTGGGCAGCGGGCCGATCGAGCGGGTTCGCGTCACTGCCACCCGCGAAGCAGCCGGTCTGGCCGGCGTCCTGCTGTCGGCAAGTCTGCTGGTGCCCGAACGGGCCGGCTGGCTGGTCGCACTTTTTTTTGTGACTGCCGCGATCGCGGCACTGGCGATCATGCGGGCGCCGCTGCCAACGATCGGCACGCCAGCGCCTGCCATGCCTGCTGCGCCTTCCACGTCGCTGCTCACCCGGATCGTGGCCAGCTGGCGTCAAGTCATCGGCCATCGCCCGTTTCGCTCGGTCCTCGCGGCCTTTCTCGCCAACGGCATTGCCAGCGCGATTCCGGCCACCCTGGTGCTCTTCTTCGTGGCCGACGTCCTGCAAGCCCCCGGTCAGGCGCCGATGTTCCTGATCCTCTATTTTCTGGCGGCCGCCGTTGGCATGCCGCTGTGGGTGCGCATCGCCCGACGGCTCGGCCTGCGCCGCGCCTGGCTCACCGGCATGGCGGTCTCGATTGCGGCATTCGCGTGGGCGTTCGGGCTGGGCGCGGGCAACACGCTGGCGTTCGGGGTGATCTGCCTGATGACCGGCCTGGCGCTGGGCGCCGATCTGGCCATGCCACCGGCCATCCTGGCGACGATCCTGGCGGCCGACGATGCGCCGCGCGACAGCGAAGGCAGCATCTTCGGAATCTGGAACCTGGCGACCAAGGTCAATCTGGCTGCGGCGGCCGGCCTGGCCCTGCCACTGCTCGAGTTCCTGGGCTACCTCCCGGGCCAGCTGTCTGCCAAGGCCGAGACCGCCGCCGCAGCCTCGGCCGCCGGAACGCAGGCCCTCGCGGCAGCGCTTCCCGCGGTGTCATCGAGCTCCGGCACCATCGCCCTGTCGGCCACCTATGCCCTGCTGCCCTGCGCCCTCAAACTGATCGCCGCGGTCCTGCTGCTGCGCGCGCCCCTGCCCCCCGACACCCCCAGCCTCGAGACTCGACCATGACCGCATCGTTCAAGACCGCCCCAGTGTCCCAAGCCCTTGCGCCACGCATCACGCCAGACGTGACCCCAGCCCGGCCGCTCACCCGCCGAGCCGCGCTCGCCGGCATGGTCGGTGGACTGGCAATCGCCAGCGGCTGCGCCGGCGTCGATCCGGCGAGCTACGCCGCCGAAAAACCGGTCCTCGACCTCAAGACCTATTTCAACGGCGACATCGATGCCTGGGGCGTCTTCCAGGACCGCTCGGGCAAGGTGGTCCGCCGCTTCACCGTGCTGATGAAATGCAGCTGGGTCGGCGACACCGGCACGCTCGACGAAGATTTCAGCTACAGCGACGGCACCAGGGAAAAGCGCATCTGGACGATCCGCAAGCTGCCCGCCGGACGCTACATCGGCACCGCCGGCGACGTGGTCGGTGAGGCGCAGGGCAACTCGGCCGGCAATGCGCTCAACTGGCGATACACCCTGGCACTCAAGGTCGACGGCTCGACCTGGAACGTCGAGTTCGACGACTGGATGTATCTGGTCGACGATCGCGTCATGCTCAACCGGGCCACGATGAGCAAGTTCGGCGTGCGCCTGGGCGAAGTCCTGCTCTCGTTCACCAAGCGCTGACCCGATGTCGCCGACCCCTTCGCCTCGCCGCTCCTTCTTCGGGCCGCTCAATCCCACCATCGAGAGCTGGACCGGATATCGGGTCTGGGTGGTTGGCGCCTCCAGTGGCATCGGCGCCGAGCTCGCGCGCACCCTGCACCGGCGCGGCGCCCGCGTCGCCCTGTCGGCAAGACGCGCCGACGCACTCCACGACGTCATGGCCAATGCGCCGACACCGCCGGTCGATGCCGAAGACGCCACCCTGCCGCCCGAATTCGTGCCGCTCGATGTCAACGACGCCGACGCGGTGGCCGCAGCCTGCGCCGGGCTGCAGGCCCGCTGGGGCGGCATCGACCTCGTCCTGTGGGTGGCCGGCATCTACACGCCGATGCAGGCCCAGACCTTCGATCTGCCCACTGCCAACCGGATGCTGCAGACCAATCTGGTCGCGGTCTATCACGGGCTGGCCGCGGTGCTGCCGATGCTGCTGACGCAAGGCAAGGGCGGCATCGCGCTGGTCTCGAGCGTGGCCGGCTACAGCGGACTGCCGCAGGCGATGGTCTACGGCCCGACCAAGGCCGCGATGATCAATCTGGCCGAATCGCTCTATTTTGATCTGCGCCCGGCCGGCGTCGGCGTCTATCTGGTGAGTCCGGGCTATGTCGATACCCCGGCCACCGCCGGCAACGACTACACCATGCCGGCGCTGATCAGCGCGAGCCAGGCCGCCGATGAAACCCTGGCCGGGATCGCGGCAGGCCAGTTCGAGGTGCACTATCCGAAGCGCTTTACCCGCTTTCTGAAGTTCGCGCGCCTGCTGCCCTATCGGCTCTATTTCGCGCTCGTGCGCCGCGTCACCGGCCAGTGAGCCCGCCATGACCGAATCCGTCACCCCTCACGCCTCTCAGGTCTCCCAGACCGAGTCCCTCGCACGGCTGGTCAGCTTTTTCGAAACGATTTCGCTCGCCGACGTCGGCCTGATCGGCGCTTTCTACACCGATGACGCCGACTTCAAGGACCCCTTCAACCAGGTCCGCGGCATCCCGGCAATCAGCGCCATCTTTGCGCACATGTTCGAGCAGGTCGACGCGCCGCGCTTCGTGGTCCGCGAGACCGTGCTGCAGGGTGATGCCGCGCTGCTGGTCTGGGATTTCGAATTCGCCTTTCGCAAACCGCTGCCAGCGGGACAGCAATGCATCCGCGGCTGCTCGCATGTTCGCTTTGCGCCGGATGGCCGGGTTGCCTGGCATCGCGACTATTGGGACGCCTCCGAGGAGCTCTACGAAAAACTGCCTCTCATCGGCAGTCTGATGCGCTGGCTCAGACGACGGGGTGCGGTCGACACCGGGCGCTGATAGACTGTGACAGTCTGTCATCGCTTGCCCCTGAGGCCACGAAACCCGATGCTCTACCCCGAACTGTTCAAGTCGCTCGAGCGCATGCGATGGACCTTCGACGATGTCCCCTGGGATAAATTCGATCCGGCGCTGCTCTCGGACGAACAGGCCGAGACCATCAAGATGAACGCGATCACCGAGTGGGCGGCGCTGCCGGCCACCGAGATGTTCCTGCGCGATCACCGGCACGACTCCGACTTCAGCGCCTTCATGTCGGTCTGGTTCTATGAGGAGCAGAAGCACTCGCTGGTGCTGATGGAATACCTGCGGCGCTTTCGGCCCGACCTGATGCCCACCGAAGCCGAGCTGCACGCGGTGCGCTTCGAATTCGACCCGGCACCGCCGCTCGAAACCCTGATGCTGCATTTTTGCGGCGAAATCCGGCTCAACCACTGGTATCGCTGCGCCGCCGACTGGCATACCGAGCCAGTCATCAAGCACCTCTACGACCTGATTTCGCGCGATGAAGCACGTCATGGCGGGGCCTATCTGCAATACATGAAGAAAGCCATCGGCGACGTCGGCGATGCCGCCCGCGCCGCCTTCGCCAAGATCGGCCTGCTGATGGCCAGTGCCCGGCGCACCGCGCAGGCGCTGCATCCGACCAATCTGCATGTCAACAAGACGCTCTTCCCGAACGACACCGTGCAAAGCCGCCTGCCCGAGCCGGGCTGGCTCGAGCACTGGCTCGATGGCCAGATCAGGTTTGACGAGGTCTGGGAGAAAAAGGTCGTCGACCGCATCCTCCACAATCTGTCGCTGCTCTTCGGTCGGGACCTGCCCACGGTGCAGGCACTCAACCGTTATCGCCGCGAACTGAACGCCGCGCTGGCCTGAGGATGACGCCGGCCGGCAGCCTCGCGGCCGGCATGTCCCCCCGTCGGCCTGCGGGTCAGCTGGCCAGCCCGGCGGCCCAGGTGTCGTAGATCCTGAACGCCAGGCTGCGCATCGGCAGCAGATGCGCGCGGCAGCCCTGCGCGATCTGTGCTGGCGACTGCGCGGTCGGTACGCCGCTCAGGGCCTCGGCTTCCAGGCGGTCGTTGACGACCCAACCGTCGAGCTTGGGCTGATCGGCCTCCGGATGAAACTGCATGCCCAGGTGCCGGCCACCCCATTCGAAGGCCTGATGCGGGCAAGCGTCGTTGCCGGCCAGCCGGATCGCGCCCTCGGGCAATGAGAAGGCTTCGTAGTGCCACTGCATGACGACCGGGCTGCGGGCATGGCCGAACCAGCGCTGCGCAGCGGCGATCTCGGTGACATGAACCTGATGCCAGCCGATCTCGGGCGCCGGGCTCGGACCGACGGTGCCACCCAGCGCGCGGGCAAGCAACTGGCCGCCGAGGCAATGCCCGATCACCGGAAGACCGCGATCGAGCGCCAGGCGCATCAGCGCCAGCTCGGCGCGGATGTGATCGAGGTGTTCGTCATTGGCGCTCATCGGGCCACCGAGGACGCACAAGCCGGCATATCCGTCGAGGTCGACCGGCACGGTGTCGCCGGCATGCACCCGCACCAGGGACATCGGTCGGCCGCGCTCGGCCAGCCACTCGCCGAAATGGCCCGGGCCGTCGCCATGGGTATGCTCGATGACCAGCACCGGCATCATCGAGCCACCCTCGGCGAGGGTTCAGGCACCGACGATGTCGATCGCGGCTCACCCGCGGATGAAGACGACGGTGAGGAAGCGGGCAACGACGGCGCCGGCGAAGCGTCGGCCGGCAATCGATAGGGCGGCACGATGCGCAGCCGCTGCGGCTCGATCTGCCTGGTGATTCTGTCGGGCTCGCGTCCGTCGCCGCCCAGGG
>CAIKZV010000676.1 GCA_903831925.1 uncultured Burkholderiales bacterium | reverse complement strand
GTCCGATGGCAATCAGGGTTACAAAAAGCAGCGACAACTCGAGGGCGTAGACAAAACCATAGCCGGTGACCGGCATCGCAAGCGCCTCGCCCAGTGCTCCGGCGGTCGCCAGTCCCGAAAAGACATCCCGGATCAGCCCGCCGCCAGCAATCGAGAGCCCGGCGGCGGTCGCCTGCACCGCGCCCCAGGCGCCCAGTGCCAGACCGACGAAGCCTCGCTCTTCCATCCGCATCGCAGCGGTCAGGGTGCCGACCGAAAAGAGCCCGCCACCAAAACCGACGCAGGCCGCGCCCATGCGAAACAGCGTGGGCGATTCAGCGGGTGCTGCGAAAAGCACCGCGAGGAAGGCAGGCAGGCCAACCAGGGCGCCATAAGCGGCCACTCGAAGCGGATCGGTTCCACTCGCCAGCACCCTGGCGGCAAGCGCAAAGCCGATCAGCGAACCTGCCGCCATCATCGCGGTCAGGGCACTGGTTGCACCAACGCTCAGGTGAAGGATCTCGCCGCCATAGGGCTCGAGGATGATGTCCTGCATGTTGAAGGCAGCCGTGCCCAGGCCCACGGTCCAGAGAAATCGGCGCGCGCGCCCGGTACCGATGAAGCGCCGCCAGGCGTCCCGGAAGGACGGCTCGACCTGTGCCTTGAGCATGGCAGCTCGCTCAGGGTTGCGTGCCTCCTGCTTCCAGAGTGCAACGCTGTTGAGCACAAGCGTGATCAAGGCCGAGCCCTGCACCACCTGAACAAGGGTCTTGGGCGCAAAGTCGGCCAGTACAACGCCAAAGAATGTGCCGCTTCCGACCATGCCGATCAGGAGCATGACGTACATGAGCGCCACCACCCGCGGGCGGGTTTCCTCATCGGCAAGATCGGTCGCCAGCGCAAGACCTGCGGTCTGCGCGGTCTGCAGGCCGATGCCAACCACCAGAAAGGCGAAGGCGGCTGCCGCCTGACCCACCCACGGTGGCGTCGGAACCGCGCCTTGCCCCGACAGCACCAGCAGGGCGAAAGGCATGATCGCCAGGCCGAAGAACTGCAGCATCGTGCCGGTCCAGATAAAAGGCACACGACGCCATCCGAAGGCCGAGCGATGGGTATCCGACTTGTAGCCGGTAAACGCCCGAAACGGCGCCACCAGCAGGGGCAGCGCGACCATGAACGCGACCAGCCAGGCGGGTACGCCAAGCTCGACGATCATGACGCGATTGAGCGTGCCGACGATGAGCGCGGTGGCCATGCCCACCGTGACTTGAAACAGCGACAGACGCAGCAGTCGCGCCAGCGGCAGGCCGGCACTCGCTGCGTCGGCAAAGGGCAGATAGCGGGCATCGACCGACTTCAGGAAGTTGGTGAAGCGCTTGCCCTTGCTCTTCGATTTCGTCGTCGCACTCATTTGCGCCGCCACTCGATCGCTTGAGAGGTGTAAAAACCGGTCGACACCCGGAACGTGCGACCCGATTCCCAGCCCTGCAACTGCGGCAGGGCATGCAGCTTTTTCTTCAGTTTTCCGGCTGCCACCGGAACAATCCAGGGCGCGCGATTGGAGCGAGGAAATGCACGGCCCACCACGCGCATCGTGGCCAGCAGGGGCGTGCGAGGCGCAAAGGTGAAGAGCACCGACTCGCGGGTGCGAGGTGCAAAGGCCGCGAGCGCGCGAAGCACATCGTCGGGTTCGTAATGAATCAGCGAATCCATGCCGACCACATGATCGAACTCGCCCAGCGCCGGATCGAGCATGTCGCCCGCGCAGAATTCGATGCTTGAGGGATTGATGTCGGCGGGCAGGCGCTCGCGCGCCAGATTGACCAGCGTGGGCGACAGATCGATTGCCACCACCTTCGCGCCCATGCGGGCACACTCGACCGCCAGCGCACCGGTGCCGCACCCGGCATCGAGCACCCGCTTGCCGCTCAGATCATCGGGCAGCCAGTTGAGCAGGGTTTCGCGCATCTTGTCGCGACCGGCGCGAACGGTCGCGCGAATGCCACTGACCGGCGCCGACGAGGTCAGTCGCGCCCAGGCTTCAACCGCGGTGCGATCGAAGTAGTGCTCGATCTCGCCGCGGCGATCCAGATAAGTGGTGTCATTCATACGATCGGGCTTCAATCGAATCCGAGCAGGTCAAAAATATCGCGGTCTTTCAATGCTTCGGGCGCCAGAGGATCGGTGCCCGCCCAGAGTGCTGCGGCCAGTCGCAGATATTCGTTCTGCACGGCCTCGAGCTCGGGTGAATATTCCATTTCGAAGAGCGTCGACTTTTTCAGGCGGCTGCGCCGGATGACGTCAAGGTCAGGGAAGTGCGCCATCCGCTTCAAGCCGACGCGATCATTGAATTTATCGATCTGATCGGTGTCCTTGCTGCGGTTGGCAATGACGCCACCGAGTCGCACGTTGTAGTTCTTGGCCTTGGCGGCAATCGCCTGAACGATGCGATTCATCGCAAAGATCGAATCGAAATCGTTGGCGGTCACGATCAGCGCGCGATCGGCATGTTGCAGGGGCGCAGCAAAGCCGCCGCACACCACATCGCCCAGCACATCGAAGATCACCACGTCGGTGTCCTCAAGGAGGTGATGCTCCTTGAGCAGCTTGACGGTCTGACCGACGACATAGCCACCGCAGCCGGTGCCGGCCGGCGGGC
>CAIKZV010000675.1 GCA_903831925.1 uncultured Burkholderiales bacterium | reverse complement strand
TGCCGAGATCGAAAAGGTCGAAGCGGATCGGCTCGCTGTCGCTGCCGCCGCTGGCGAGAAACTCGGCGGCCATCTGGTCACGATCGTTGAAAAGGCGGGCGTCGATGGGCGGCTGTTCGGTTCGGTCGGTGCGGCCGATATCGCGGCTGCGCTGGGCCGCGAGGGATTCAAGGTCGAGAAGGCCATGGTGCGCCTCGCCGACGGTCCCCTCAAGGCGTTGGGCGAACATTCGGTGCGCGTCGCGCTGCATACCGATGTCGTGGTTGATGTGAAGGTGGCCGTCAAAGCCGCCTGAATTTCAGCTCCCTGATGTCAGCGCCTGGCGTGAACGCAATGGCGGGCGGTGCAATGGCATCAGGCGCAATCGCAGGCGGTTCAATGGCAGGCGGCGGCGACCCGGAGGTCGCTGCGCTACGCCTGCCACCGCATTCGGTCGAGGCCGAACAATCCGTGCTCGGCGCGCTCCTGATCGACAATCCGTCCTGGGATTCCGTGGCTGGGGTCATCCGGGCTGAAGATTTTTATCGATACGATCATCGTCTGATTTTTCAGGCGATCGCGCGCCTGATTGACGCGACCCGACCCGCCGATGTGGTGACGGTGTACGACGCGTTGAACAACGCGGGCCATGGGGCGGAAGCCGGTGGACTCTCGTATCTGAACTCGCTGGCGACCGAAACGCCGTCGGCAGCGAACGTGCGTCGTTATGCCGAGATCGTTCGTGACCGCTCGACCTTGCGGCGATTGATTTCAACCGCTGACAAGATCGCCACCGACGCGCTCAATCCGCAGGGGCGTGAGACCCGGCAGCTGCTCGATGAAGCGGAGTCGACGATTTTCCGGATTTCGGAGGAAAGTTCGCGCGGCAAGGCCGGGTTCACGGATATCACCAGCCTGGTGGGCGAGGTCCTGACGCGGGTCAGCGAGCTCTACGATGCTGGCGGGGGCAGCGATGTCACCGGGGTACCGACCGGTTATGCAGATCTCGATCGGATGACCTCCGGGTTGCAGGGCGGTGATCTGATCATCGTCGCTGGCCGCCCGTCCATGGGCAAGACCGCCTTCAGCCTGAATCTGGGCGAACATGTGGCGCTCGAGGCCGGGTTGCCAGTCGCCGTGTTCTCCATGGAGATGGGGGCGAGTCAGTTGGCGACCCGCATGCTGTGTTCGATCGGCCGGATTGACAGCAACCGGCTGCGCACGGGCCGCCTCAATGACGACGATTGGTCAAGGCTGACCGGAGCGATCGGGCGCATGCAGGACATGCCGATGTTCATTGATGAAACGCCAGCCTTGTCGGTGATCGACCTGCGGGGCCGGGCTCGCAGGCTCGCCCGACAGCAGGGCAAGCTCGGACTCGTCGTGATTGACTACCTGCAGCTCATGTCGGGGAGTGGCGGTAATGAGAATCGGGCCACCGAGATCTCTGAAATGACGCGATCGCTCAAGTCGCTGGCGAAAGAGCTGAATTGTCCCGTGATCGCTCTGTCGCAGCTCAATCGCTCGCTCGAACAACGGCCGAACAAGCGCCCGGTGATGAGCGATCTGCGCGAATCCGGTGGTATTGAACAAGATGCTGATGTCATCT
>CAIKZV010000674.1 GCA_903831925.1 uncultured Burkholderiales bacterium | reverse complement strand
GGCGACGTGGGCAAGGGATCGGCCCAGGCGCTGCGCGCCCTGTCGGCGCAGGTCTGGGTCACCGAGTGCGACCCGATCTGTGCCCTGCAGGCTGCCATGGAAGGCTATCGCGTGGTCACCATGGAATATGCCGCCGACAAGGCCGACATCTTCGTGAGCGCCACCGGCAACCGTGACGTCATCACCCATGAGCACATGCTGCGCATGAAGGATCAGGCGATCGTCTGCAACATCGGCCACTTCGACAACGAGATCGATGTCAGCAAGCTCAAGCAGTACACCTGGGAAAACATCAAACCGCAGGTCGACCACATCATCTTCCCCGATGGCCGTCGGATCATCCTGCTGGCCGAAGGCCGTCTGGTGAACCTTGGCTGCGGCACCGGTCATCCTTCCTTCGTGATGAGCTCGTCGTTTGCCAACCAGACGATTGCCCAGATCGAGCTCTGGACCCGCCCGGATGCCTACGAGAGCGGCAAGGTCTATGTGCTGCCCAAGCATCTCGACGAAAAAGTCGCGCGTCTGCACCTCAAGAAGCTCGGCGCGATGCTGACCGAACTGTCGCCCACGCAGGCCGACTACATCGGCGTGCCGGTGGCAGGCCCCTACAAGGGCAATGCCTACCGCTACTGATGTCTTGAGCCGGGTCGACGTCGAACTGGTCGCGCGGGGGCTCGCGCCCTCGCGCACCGCAGCGCAAAGGCTGATCGCCGACGGCGCGGTGTTTACCGCGCCGGGCAAACGCATCGAACGGCCGGCGCAGCAGGTCAGCGTGCATGACGAACTATGGGTCGAAGCCTCGGACGAGACCCGCTTCGTGTCGCGTGCCGGCGCAAAGCTCTCGCACGCGCTGGCGGCCACCGGAATCGATCCGGGCGGTCTGGTTGCACTCGACCTCGGCATGTCGACCGGCGGTTTCGCCGATTGTCTGCTGCAGGCGGGCGCGGTCCGCGTGATCGGCATTGAGGTCGGCCATGACCAGCTCCATCCCCGCCTGCGGGGCGACTCGCGGGTGACGTGCCTGGAGCGCACCAATCTGCGCGACGTCACTCCGGCCCTGCTGTCTGAACAGATTGATCACCTGCCGCCTGAAGGCTTTGCGCTGGCGGTCGCCGACCTCTCCTTTATTTCGCTGACCAAAGTCATGCCCGCCATCGATGCCCTGCTCGCTCCCGGCGCCACCGTCCTGCTGCTGATCAAGCCGCAGTTCGAGGTCGGACCGGGTGCCATCGACCGGCGCGGCATCGTCACCGACCCGCAGGCCCGCCAGCGTGCAATCGACGCGGTCATCACCTGCGCGCAGACGCTGCGCTGGTCGGTGATTCAGACCCTCGACAGTGCCCTGCCCGGCACCGACGGCAACCTCGAAACCTTTCTCCATGCCAGTGCGTCCCCACCCGCGACCGCTGCCCGATGAGGCCCCTTCCATGAACACACGCTCGACCGACGTCAGCTTCGAATTCTTTCCGCCGAACACCCCCGAAGGCCTGCAGAAACTGCGTGACACGCGTCGGCAGCTGGCCGAACTGAGCCCGGGGTTTTTCAGCGTGACCTATGGCGCGGGCGGTGCGACCCGCGACAAGTCGCTCGGTGTGGTCGACGAGATCGCTGCCGAGGGGCATGCGGTAGCGCCCCATCTGTCGTGCGTCGGCGCGACCCGCGACAGCGTCGCCGAACTGCTCGATCGCTGGCGCAACAGCGGCATCCGCAAACTGGTGGCACTGCGCGGCGACCTGCCCTCGGGCATGGTCGATGCCGGTGAATTCCGGTATGCCAGCGATCTGGTCGAATTCGTGCGCACCCATAGCGGCGACTGGTTTCACATCGAAGTCGCCGCCTATCCCGAGGTCCATCCTCAGGCAAGCACCCCTCAGGCCGACCTGAACGCCTTCGTTGCCAAGGTGTCAGCGGGCGCCAATTCAGCAATCACACAGTACTTTTTCAATGGCGATGCCTATTTCCGCTTCGTCGATGCGGCCCAGGCGGCGGGCGTATCGGTGCCGATCGTGCCGGGCATCATGCCGATCACCAACTACACGCAGCTCGCCCGGTTTTCGGATGCCTGCGGCGCCGAGATTCCGCGCTGGATGCGACTGCGCCTGGCGGCCTTCGCCGACGACACCGCCTCGCTGCGGGCTTTCGGCCACGATGTGGTGAGCGCCCTGTGCGCCCGCCTGCTCGACGGCGGCGCACCCGGCATCCATTTCTATACGCTCAACCAGGCCGGGCCAAGCCGGGCACTCTGGCAGTCCATCCGTACGAATTAGACGCCCCTGAGACAGCGACCTGCCGCTCGCCCTCGCGTTGGCCGCCGCCCGTCGGGTCGCCGTAAAAGACTTTGACCGTCCGGCAGCCCTGCCTTAGCCCTGAGGGTTGGCCCCGCTAGCCTCGACACGATACCGGCCTGCCGACATCGACGCGGCGGCGGTTTCATCGAGTCAAGGACGACCCCAGCGTGATTGCGAAAACAGCCCATCAGAGGGACTTCGACAGTTCGATCGACCTGGCTGCGACAAGTCGCCGGTTGCGAGTTGCCGTCGCGAATCTCGAACTCGGCCTGTTCGTGGCCGAACTCGATCGGCCCTGGGTCGACACGCCGTTTCTTCTGCAGGGTTTCCTGCTCGACAGCGATGCCGATCTCGAGACACTGCGCAAGTACTGCCGATATGTCTACATCGACCTGAAGTTTTCCGACGAAGCGGTGGCAGCCGAGTGGCGCGCGGTCGCTTCGGATGCGCCGGCGCAGGCAGCATCCTCGCAAGACGCCTATGCCGACGAACGGGTCGTCAAAGACGCGCCCAGGCTGCCCACCTTTGAATCGGGGGCACCGATGCAAGCCGGCTTCGCGCAGGCGGGCGGCGACGACCAGGACGAGGCGAAAGCGACCATTCTGGTCGGCCCGACGCCGATCGAGTCCCGCCGCAACAGCCGAACACGCAGCGCTCAGGCGCGCAACGAGCCGCCTGTCAGCGATGCGACACGGCAGCGTTTTCTCGAGTTCATACGGGCCATCGCGATCGACGAGCAGCAAAACGGACTGGCTTTTCTCGACCGGATCTCGAACTGGTTGAATACCCCGTTGATGCGCGACAAGGCCTCACAGCGCCGCCAGACATCCGCGCAGGCAGACGCCGACCTGGATCTGTCCAGCATCCTGCCGCAAGGTGCGTCGCTGACGATCTACCGGGACACCACCCCGGTTGAGACCGAGTTGCCGCGGGCCAGACAGGCCTTTACCGACGGCGAAACCGTCGCGCGGGACATCGCCAGGAACATCCAGGCCGGCAATCTCCCGGATATTCCGGCGGTAAAGGCCTGCGTCGACAATATCGTCGACAGCATGATCGCCAACCCTGATGCGGTGATGTTCATCGCCAAGCTGCGCGACGAAGACATCACCACCTATCACCATGGCGTCAAGGTCTCGCTCTATCTGATCGCGCTCGGTCGACACCTGGGGATTCCCAAAGCGCAACTGACCGACCTCGGCCTGATCGGCATGCTGGCTGATATCGGCAAGATGAAGCTGCCGCGCGCACTCCTTGCCAAGCCCGGCGCCCTCTCACCGGCGGAGTTCGAACTGGTGAAGGGTCATGTTGCACTCGGTCTGGCATCGCTTGAGGCCTCGGCAGGCCTCTCGTCTGCCGTCTTGCAGGGCATCGCACAGCATCACGAGCGACTCGACGGCAGCGGCTATCCGGACGGCCTCACCAGCGATCAGATCGGTGTCTACGGTCGCATGACTGCGATTGCCGACAGCTTCGCGGCAATGATCACCCCCAGACCCTATGCCGATGCCTCCTCGGCGCAGGAAGCCCTGCTCAGCCTCTACGAGTGGGGCGGGACAACGTTCAGCGCCGCTCTGATCGAGCAGTTCGTGCAAGCGATCGGTGTCTTCCCGGTCGGCAGCCTGATCGAGCTCAGCAACGGCGAGGTCGCGATCGTCGTGGCCCACAACCGCGTCCGACGGCTCGAGCCCAAGGTCCTCGTGCTGACCTCGCCCGACAAGTCGCCACTGGCCACACCGATCGAACGCGACCTCTTTGAGATGCGCAAGTCCTCGAGAGATCGCCTGCGAATCACGAAAGGCCTGCGCATCAATGCATTCAGTCTGAAGATTCGCGATCACTACCAGCTCGACCATGCTGCGACCGATCATTTTGCCGCCGCAGCCGATCAGCCAGGCGCGTCAGGCGCGGCAACAAGCCCCCGGACAGACTGATCCGCCTTGCGGGAAGGGCCCGGCAGGCATTGACGCAGGCGCAACAGCCGGATTGCCGTTCAAGCCCGCAATGTCGCCCACCCGTCGGGTGAGCGTCCGATCGTCTGACCGTCCGGCAGCAATGCCTTATCCGTGCTGGACGTGTTGGTTAGATTGAGCACCATGCATCACTGCCGGCATCGACGCGGCACCGACGTCTTCGAGTCAAGGAATACCTGAGAGTGATCACGCAAACGGCTCAACAGAGCGAATCCGATAGTGCGGTCGCGCAACTTGCGGCAAGCCGCAGGCTGCGCATCGCGGTATCGGAGCTCGAGTTCGGCCTGTATGTGGCAGAACTCGACCGACCCTGGCTCGACACCCCCTTTCTGCTGCAGGGCTTCCTGGCCGACAGCCAGATCGAACTCGATACGCTTCGCAAGTTCTGCAGCTATGTCTATATCGACCTCGAATTGTCCGACGCCGCGGTGGCGGCCAAATGGCGCACGTCGCAGTCGACGACCTCAGGCCGGCATGAGCCCTCAGCGGCCCTGAACACCGACTCGGCTGCCGCAAAGAGCCGGGTAAAAAAGACCGTCGTTGAGGCGAACGTGACATCGATCGACGCTGAACTCAGCGAAGATCAGGATGACGATGCCGGGACAGCCACCGCCATTCGTCCGACAGAGATCGAGAACCGGCGCGCCGGCAGCAATCGCAGCTTTCGGGCCCGTACCGACCCGCGTGTCAGCGATGAGACGCGGCAGCGTTTTCGCGAATTCGTCAGGGCAACCGCCGTCTCGCATCCGGTCGATGACGCCGAGGGCAATGTCTTCGGACGCATCGCGAACTGGCTCAAGAATCGCCTGGCCGAGGGTCAGCGAAAAGACGGCGATGCCAGATCGAAAGACAGTCATCTGACGCAGGCGCTCGCAGACCTGATGCCCGACGGGGTCTCGCCGGTGGTCTATCGGGACACGAAGGCGATCGAAGCCGAATTGCCGCGCGCCAGGCTGGCCTTTGCCAACAGCGAATCGGTCCTGCAGGACATCTTTCGCAGCATCAAGACAGGCGATGCACCCGACGTCGCGGCGGTGGCGACCTGCGTCAACGACATGGTCGAGAGCATGGCCGCCAATCCCGACGCCCTGATGTGGGTGGCCCGTTTGCGCGATGAAGACATCAACACCTATCACCATGGCGTCAAGGTCTCGCTTTATCTGATCGCGCTCGGTCGACACCTTGGCATTCCCAAGGCACAACTGGCCGACCTCGGCCTGATCGGCATGCTGGCCGATGTCGGCAAGATCAAGCTGCCGCGCGCGCTGCTGGCCAAGCCCGGCATGCTGTCGCCAGCCGAATTCGAACTGGTCAAGGGCCATGTCGTTCTCGGCCTGGAATCGCTCGAAGGCGCGACAGGTCTGACCACGGCCGTCCTGCAGGGCATCGCACAGCATCATGAGCGACTCGACGGCAGCGGCTATCCGAACGGTCTCAAGAGCGATCAGATCGGTGTCTATGGCCGCATGACCGCGATCGCCGACAGCTTCTCGGCCATGATCACGCCGCGCCCTTATGCCAATGCCTCCTCGGCGCAGGAAGCGCTGCTCAGCCTCTATGAGTGGGGCGGCACATCGTTCAGCGCCCCTCTGATCGAACAGTTCGTGCAGGCCGTCGGCGTCTTTCCGGTTGGCAGCCTGGTCGAACTCAGCAACGGCGAGGTCGCGGTGGTCGTTGCCCACAACCGCGTTCGACGGCTCGAACCCAAGGTCCTGGTGCTTACCTGGCCCGACAAATCGCCTCTGGCCAAACCGATCGAACGCGACCTTTTCGAGATCGGAAAGTCATCACGCAATCGTCTGCGGATCATGCGCGGACTTCGCATGAACGCCTTCGGCCTGAAGCTGCGCGACTACTACCAGACCGAAACCGCTCAGACCGATGAGCTCGCCGTCTGAGGCGATCAACGCGAGTCGCCATCCCAGGCGCCTTGCACTCGGCATGCTCGAGCAGCATGCCCGTGGCGTGATACTCGGGCAGCCTTCAACACCTCGGGGCATGCTGGTGATCGGCATCACTCGCAGCGACCGGATCCGGGCCCTGCGTGGCCTGCCGTCGGCCCTGCAGGTGCAAAACGAGATGCTTGATGCGCTGGAGTCCGGACTGCGCGCCGAAGACCGCTATGTGGTCGCCACACCCGAAGAAATCTGGGTCTGGCTGGACGATGCGCCGAACGAATCCATCTGTCGTCTGGCGGCGCATGCCATCCGGGAGCGACTCGATGGCGTCTACGACTGCCAACTCGATGACGGCAGCTCATCCAGCGTGAGAGTCGATATCGTCGTCGGCGGAACCTTCAATCTGCACATCGGCACGGCCTCGAATGACCTGGTTCAAGGGATCGGTCCCTTACTGGCCGCCGCCGCCGCCGCGAACGACCGCATCGCGATCATCGCCTCGACCGGCGACACCGGGCAGATCCTGCGTTCGAATCTCGAGCCCCTGCTGCGCCAGGCACTCGAGGCCAACGAGCTTGAAGTCCATTACCAGCCGATCATCAGCGTGAGCAACATGAGCTGCAGCGGCCTCGAGGCGCTGGTGCGATGGCCGCAGCGCGCCGGCAGCCCGTCGGTGAGCGCGCCGACGCTGGTCGCGATCTGCGAGAGCGCCGGCATGATCGACGAGCTGACCCGATTCGTCCTGAACACCGCCATGCGTCATCTGGCCGACTGGCAATCAGCCGGACTCACGCCCGAAGTCAGCATCAACCTGTCGGCACTCAGCCTGTCGAACTCGGCCTTCCCGACGCTGGTCGAAGAGACCTGCGACATCTGGGGCATCTCGCCCACGAAGCTGTGCTTCGAGCTGACCGAAGGTTCGATCGCCCGCGACAATCGCGCATCGCTCGAATTCATGCACCAGATTCGCGGTCAGGGCTGCCGGCTGTCGATCGACGACTTCGGTACCGGCTACTCGTCATTCGCCTATCTGCGCCAGTTCCCGGTCGATGAACTGAAAATCGACAAGTCGTTCATGCAGGATATCGACGGCTCCAGCCCCGACACGCGAATCGTGAAGGTACTGGTCGAGATTGCTCATGCATTCGGTCTGACAGCGGTCGCCGAAGGCGTCGAAACCGCCGCAGCCCTGACCAACCTGATCGACATCGGTTGCGATTCGGTTCAGGGCTGGCATTTTGCGAAGGCCATGCCAAACGAGGATGTTGCCGCGTGGATCAGGGCATTCAACTCGCGCCCTTGGGCTGCGGCGCGACAACTGCGGATGGCGTGATCACCGCATCAAGCGGCAGATCGGTTGGCAGCGGCACAAAGTCGTCGATCAGGGCCTCGTCCCAGGCCACCCCCACGGTCCGGATCGGCCTGCTGGTATCAGCCAGCAGCGCGGCGATCGTGCGGTCATAGAACCCGCCGCCATAGCCCAGACGATAGGCGCGCCGATCGAAACCGAGGCAGGGGATGACGATGATCGTGGGCCGCACCGTCTCGTCATGAACCGGGCGAGCGATACCGTAGGCACCCGGCACCAGCGGATCGCCATGGCGCCAGCTCACGAAGCGCAGCGGCTGCGCCACGGCATCGACCACCGGAAGCGCCAGCGCGGCCCCTTGCCCAGCCCACTGCCTGGCCAGCGGCTCGAGCTGCGGCTCATTGCGAATCGGCGAGTAAATCGCGATCAGCTGGTGAGCGACATGGCCAACCTGGTCGGCCAGACGCGCCAGCAAGGCCTGGTTGGCCACTGCGCGCGCTGACTCGGTCACCTGTCGACGCGACTCGAGCAGCCTGCTTCGCAGAGCGTTTCGCGCAAGCTCGCGTGCTATCCTCGATTCGCTCATCAGATTGATCGCCCTACCCGGCCCGGTTGTCAGTTTTCCAGATTCCAGTCCCCGGATTCCTCTTTCGTCGCAGGCAGCATGCCGCCATCGTTTATTCCCGGGCGCCTACTGCGCATCGCGTCCATTCTAGGCCTGGCCCTCGGCGGCTCATTGCTCGGTCAGTCGTCGGCCTGGGCGGCAAGCGCCTCGCCCCAGACAAGCGCCGCTGCCTGCGGCAAGAACTGCCCCAAACCTGCACGCCCGGGCTTCGCGTCGACCGACGACGCCTTCATCGCCGCGCGCAATGCCGCCGGTCGCAGCGACGCCGCAGGCCTGGAGCAAGCCGCCTCGCAAGCCGGCAATGACCCGCTGGTGGGCGTCTATCTCGACTACTGGCGGCTCAAGCTGCGCCTGGCCGCGCTGCGACGCACCGATTCTGATACGCCGGTCGGCACCTCGACCGATGACCAGGCCCGCGACTTTGTAGCCCGTCACGGCCAGACCATCGTCGGCGATCTGGCCCGCCGGGACTGGCTGCTGTCACTCGGCAGGCGCCAGATGTGGGCGACCTACGATCAGGTCTACCCCGACTGGATCCTGCGCGACGAGACCGCACCGCGCTGCTACGCGCTGCAGTCGCGGCTGTCACGCGGCGAGCCGGTCATGGCCGAGGCGCGCGAGCTGATCATGCAGCCACGCGAGCTCGGTGACGCCTGCAACGATCTCCTGGTGGCGCTGGCCGCAAGCGGTCAGGCGAGCGGCGCCGAGCTGTGGCAAAGGCTCGAGTTGTCACTCGAGGCGGGCAATGCCGGCACCGTACGACGCGCCGCGATGCTGGCCGCCCCCAACCTTGACAATCGCCAGCTCGAGGCCGCCCTGTCGCGCCCGGCCACGGTCCTCGACGGTGCTGCCTCCCGCGAACTCACCGTCATCGGCCTGGTCCTGCTCTCACGCAACGACCCGGGCGGCACCGCCGACAAGATGAGCTCGGTCGGGTCGCGCCTGAAGCCTGCCGATCGCGCCTTCGTCTGGTCGCAGATCGCCGCCAACGGCATGCGAAAGCTTGCGCCCGAGTCGCTGGCCTGGACCCGCGAAGCCCGCACCGCCCGCCCCTCCGACGAGACGCTGGGCTGGATGACACGCGCGGCACTGCGCTCGACCGATTGGCCGACTGTCAGGTCGTGCATCGAACGCATGAGCGAAGCAGGGCGCAGCGAAACGGTCTGGACCTACTGGCTGGCCCGGGCCCTGCAGGCGCAGGGCGACAAACCCGAGCAGCGGGCCCTGGCGCGAGCGCTCTACGCCGGTATCGCCGGCAAGACCGATTTCTATTCACAGCTGGCCACCGAAGAACTTGGCCAGAAAATCACCCTGCCGCCCAAGGCCGCGGCACCGACTGCCGCCGAACTTGCCCCGGCTCGCGCCAATCCGGGCTTTGCCCGGGCCGCCCGTTTCTACGAGCTCGGCCTGCGCCCCGAGGGCAATCGCGAATGGAATTTCCAGCTGCGCAGCATGAGCGACAGGCAGCTGCTCGCGTCGGCGGAATTCGCCCGACAACGCGGCTTTCTCGATCGCATGGTCAACAGCTCCGACCGCACCCGCACCGAGCTCGACTTCGAGCAGCGCTATCCCTCGCCTTTCGCCGAGCGTCTGCAACCGATCGCGCGCGACCAGGGCATCGACCCGGCCTGGGTCTATGGGCTGATCCGCCAGGAATCGCGCTTCATCACCGATGCGCGCTCAAGCGTGGGCGCCTCCGGACTGATGCAGATCATGCCGACCACCGCCACCTGGATCGCCCGCAAGATGGGGGTGCGCGACTTCACCCCGTCTCAGATCAACGATCTCGACACCAACCTGCAATTCGGCACCTTCTACCTCAAGACGATCTTCGAGGACCTCGACCGCTCGGCCGCACTCGCCTCGGCGGGCTATAACGCCGGGCCGGGCCGGCCGCGCGCCTGGCGCGGCACGCTGACGCAGCCGGTCGAAGGCGCGATCTTTGCCGAGCTGGTGCCGTTTACCGAAACCCGCGGCTACGTCAAGGCGGTGATGTCCAATACAGTCTGGTATGCCCTGCTCTTCGGCGCCGAAGCGCCGTCGCTCAAGGCTATGCTCGGTCAGGTGCAGCCAGGCCCTGCGGTCGCCGCCAAAGCAACGCCCGACGGCAACTGATCGGCTTCGCGCTACGATTTGCTCCCATGAAAAAAACTCATCGCATCCTCGTTCTCGGCGGCTCGGGCTTTATCGGCACCCATGTCGTGTCTCAACTGACCGCACTCGGTCTGCGGGTCGTGGTCCCCACACGGCACCGTGAGCGCGCCCGCCATCTGATCGTCCTGCCGACGGTCGACGTCATCGAGACCCGCATGGGCTCGGGCGACACACTCGACAGCCTGATCAGCGGCTGCGATGCGGTCATCAATCTGGTGGGTGTTCTGCACAGCCAGCCTGGGGGCCAGGACGATCCTTTCGGCGCCGAATTCCGTCGTGCGCATGTCGATCTGCCGCAGACCATCGTGCGCGCCTGCCAGCGCGCGGGCATTCGCCGGCTGGTGCATGTCAGCGCGCTGGGCGTCAGTGACGATCCGGCGAACCCGGGGCCCTCGCGGTATCTGCGCTCCAAGGCGGCCGGCGAAGCGCATATCAGGCAGTCCACCGATCTCGACTGGACCATCCTTCGCCCGTCGGTGGTGTTCGGCGCCGATGACGCTTTCCTCAATCTTTTCGCAAGCATGCAGCGCCGACTGCCACTGGTGCCGCTGGCGCGCCCGGAAGCGAAGTTCCAGCCGATCTGGGTCGAAGACCTGGCTCGCGCCATCGTCAATCTGATCGACAAGCCGACCACCTTCGGCAAGACCTACGACCTAGTCGGCCCGGATGTCTTCACCTTGCGTCAACTGGTGGGCATGGCCGGCACCTGGAGCGGCCATCCGCGTCCGATCATCGGGCTGCCCTCGGGCATCGACCGCATGGTCGCCGGCATCATGGAAATGGCGCCCATCCCGCCGATGACCATCGACAACCTCGACTCCATGTCGATCGACAATGTCAGCAGCCAACCCCTGAGCCCCGAGCTGGGCATCAGCCCGTCGTCATTGGAGACCATCGGCCAGGCCATGTTCGGTGGCGGCAACGAGCGCCGCTACGGCGAGTGGCGCGAGCAGGCGCATCGGTGAACCCGGGGTCGCATCCCGCCTGCGACGGGCTGCAGTGCTTCGAAGTCGGCGGCGCGGTGCGCGACGCCCTCCTGGGATTACCGGTCAACGATCGTGACTGGGTGGTGGTGGGCGCGACGCCCGAGCAGATGAGTGCGCGCGGCTTTCGCCCGGTGGGCCGCGATTTCCCGGTCTTCCTGCATCCGCAGACCCATGAGGAATACGCGCTGGCCCGCACCGAGCGCAAAACCGCGCGCGGCTATCACGGCTTTCAGGTCTATTGCGCGCCCGATGTCAGCCTCGAAGACGATCTGCGCCGACGCGACCTGACCATCAACGCGATGGCGCGCGCGCCCGATGGCCAGCTGATCGACCCCTGGGGGGGCGAGCCCGACCTGCGGGCCGGTTTGCTGCGTCACGTCAGCGAGGCATTTGCCGAAGACCCGGTCCGCATCCTGCGCACCGCCCGCTTTGCGGCCCGATTTGCGGACTTCAGGGTCGCCCCCGATACCCTTGCACTGATGCGGGCGATGGTGCGCGACGGCGAGGTCGACGCGCTGGTGTCCGAGCGCGTCTGGCAGGAGCTGTCGCGTGGACTCATGGCGCCGCACCCCTCACGCATGCTGACAGTGCTGCGCGAGTCAGGGGCGCTGGCCCGTCTGATCCCCGAGCTCGACGCCTTGTGGGGTGTGCCGCAGCGGGCCGACTACCATCCCGAGATCGACACCGGCATCCACATGAACATGGTGATCGATGCCGCCGCCATGCTCGGCGCGAGCCTGCCTGCACGCTGGGCGGCGCTGCTGCACGATCTGGGCAAAGGCACGACGCCGCCCGAGGTGCTGCCCTCGCATATCGGCCACGAGCAACGGTCGGTACAGCTTGCGCGCACAGTCTGCGAGCGGCTCAAGGTTCCTAACGACTGCCGCGATCTGGCCCTGATGGCGGCACGCGACCACGGCAACATCCATCGCGCCCCCGAGCTGCGGCCAGCCACGATGGTCGAGCTGCTCGAACGCTGCGACGCCATTCGCAAACCCGAGCGTTTCATCGAACTGCTCACCACCTGTGAGGCCGATCATCGTGGTCGGCTCGGATTTACCGAGCGTTCCTATCCGCAGGCCGATCTGTGGCAGCAGGCCTTGTCGGCCGCCCGCGGGGTCGATGCCGGCGCGATCGCCGGTCGGCTTGCGCCCGAGCCGCGTGCGACCTTTACCGAGCGCATTCGCACGACGGTGCACAGCGCGCGGGTGGCTGCGGTGGCCCAGACTCTCGGACGCCTGTAGCGCCACGACGATGCGGCACTGAATCGGTCCGATCGGGCAAGCGGCCTGAGCCACCGTGATCAGGCGTAGATCATTCTCACGGTCTCGGCCACGCAGGCCGGTTTGCTCGCGCCTTCGATTTCGATCGTCACCAGCGTGATCAGCTGCAGGCCGCCCTTGCCGGCCGGTCCGCCCTCGATCGCTTCGCAAGACTGCAGGGTCATGCGCGCGCGCACTTTCGCTCCGACCCGCACCGGATTCGGAAACCGCACCTTGTTCAGGCCATAGTTGACCGACATCGGCGAGTCGTCGATCGCCAGATTGCGCTGCGAAAACCCGGCAATCAGCGACAGCGTGAGATAGCCGTGCGCGATCGGCGCACCGAACGGTCCGGCCTTGGCGCGCTCGACATCGACATGGATCCACTGGTGATCGTCAGTCGCCTCGGCGAAACGCTGGATGCGGTCCTGATCGACGGTGAGCCAGTCGCTCAGGGCCAGTTCCTTGCCGACCATGCCAGGCAGTTGGGCCATCGTGTAGTGCTTCATCGGGTATCTCCTTTCAGTGTGATCGAGTGATTGAATCAGATGAACCGCGCCACCAGCGCGGCCAGCAATGACAGCAGAATGGTCGAGGTCAAGGGGATCGACCATTCGCGACCGAACAGCCTGAACTGGAAGTCGCCCGGCAGACGACCGATCCCGAAGCGGCGCAGCAGGGGCATCGCGCCCGAGAACAGAAAGAGCGCCAGCGTGATCGCAATGAACCACTTCACAGCGTCCCCCTGCGATCGCCCCTGGCAAAACCCAGCGCGTCATCGGCAAGGCCCCGGCCGAAGGCGATCACCTTGAAGAGCTCACCCATCTCGGCCTCCGACAGGAGGGTCTGCGCGGCACCCACCGTGCGCGCGGCATCGATCGTGGCCGCCGCGCCCTGATCACCGGCCAGCGCGGCAGAGGTCAGCGCGGCCAGACGCTCGAGCAATCCGCAGTTGATCAGCCAGCGCGACTGCGAGGTGTATCCCAGCAGATCGAGTCCTGCGGCAGCACCAGCGCGTGCGATCGCACTGAAATCGACATGCGCGGTCACATCCTGCAAGCCGGGCAAATGAAAGACATCGGTATGAACGCGATGCCGGAAATGCGCCACCAGCGTGCCCTGATCGCGCTGCGGATGGTAATACTCGCGCGCCGAAAAGCCGTAGTCGATCAGCAGCATCGCGCCGCGACGCAGTGCCCGGCCCACGGTCTCGACCCAGCCCTGGCCCTGCAGGCCGATCTCCGAGCGATAGCGGCCTGATGCACCGGCACCGCCATCGGTACGCTCGCGGGCAGACGCTCGCAGCAGATCATTCAGCGACGCATTCGGCGACTCATCCAGCAAATCGCCAAGCGCCTCGTTCACCGCCTCGGTCAGCACGCCGTCGGCAGCGAGCGTCGCCCAGGCAAACGCGCCGTCCTCATTCATCGACACGCCGACTTCCTGCAGCGCGCCGGAGTCGATCTCGAAGACCCGCACCGGCATCGCGTCGAGCAGTTCATTGCCGATCACCACCCCATCGATCTGCGCAGGCAGGACATCGAGCCACTGCACGACACCGATGCGATCGGGTGCGAGCTGCGCGATCGTCTCGCGCTGCCGCTCACGCAGACTCGCCGAGACTTCAATGATCAGATAGCTGCGCGCAGACGTGCCCTGTTCATGCAAGGCGTTGAGCAGGCCGGCAGCCAGGCGTCCCGAGCCTGCGCCGAATTCGACCACCACCGGCTCGGTCTGATCGAACCACTGCGAGACCTGCGCAGCCAGGCATTGGGCAAAGAGCGGCGAGAGTTCGGGGGCGGTCACGAAATCACCCTGCGCGCCGAACTTGCGCATGGGCCCGGCGTAATAGCCCAAGCCGGGCTCGTAGAGCACCCGATGCATGAAGGCATCGAAACCGATCCAGCCGCCCTGCTGCGCGATGTCCTGCGCGATTCGCTGCGACAGGGTGCGGCTCAGGACGAGCGCTTGGGCATCGGGTGGAGGCAGCGACATGGGCTGGATTGTGCCGCAATCGCGCAATCGCCCTCAGCCCTTACACTTGCCCCTTACACTTGCCGTCTTTTCGTCGTCTTCGCGCAGTCCCGCGCCAGCCGGTTTCCCGATCGCCCCAAACCTTGC
>CAIKZV010000673.1 GCA_903831925.1 uncultured Burkholderiales bacterium | reverse complement strand
GATTGCCGCGGTGCTGATCCCGATCGTGGCGGTCATGGTGCGGGCGTTTTCCAAGCGCATGCGGCGTCTGTCTGTGGAGCAGATGCGCTATACCGGCGAGATGACCGGCGTGATCGAAGAGGCGATCCGTTGCAATCCGGTGATCAAGGTCTATGGCGGGCAGGCCTACGAGCAGTCGCGCTTTGCCGCCTCCAACGAGAAGCTGCGCAACTTCGCTCGGCGCATGACGGTGGCCAGCGCCACCATTGTTCCGATGACGCAGCTGGTGGCCTCGCTCGCGGTGGCGGTGGTGGTGGCCATCGCGCTGGTCCAGTCGCGCGCCGACCAGACCACGGTCGGCGGTTTCGTGTCGTTTCTGACCGCCATGCTGATGCTGCTGGCGCCGCTCAAGCACCTGGCCAACGTCAACAGCGATCTGCAACGCGCTCTGGCGGCGGCAGAAGTGGTGTTCGTCTTTATCGATGCTCCGCTGGAGCCCGACAACGGTCGCCAGACCCTCGAGCGGGCGCGTGGCGAACTGGTCTTCGAAGGCGTCGGATTTCGTTATCCCGGCAGTGAGCGGGCGGCACTGCGCGCCATAGATCTGAGCGTGTCGCCCGGTGAGACCGTGGCGCTGGTCGGCCCGTCGGGCGGCGGCAAGACCTCGCTGGCCAATCTCATTCCCCGCTTTCATTCGGCGACCGAGGGCCGGATCCTGCTCGATGGCATTCCGATCGAAGAGCTCACCCTTGCCAGCCTGCGCGGGCAGATCGCCTGGGTCAGTCAGCAGGTCATGCTCTTTAACGACACGATCGCCGCCAATGTGGCCTATGGCGCTCACCGCAATGCGCCTGCGGAGAAAATCGCTGCCGCCTTGCGCGCAGCCTACCTGCACGATTTCGTGGCAAGCCTGCCCGACGGCATGCAGACGATCATCGGTGACAACGGCATCCGGCTGTCGGGCGGGCAGCGTCAGCGGCTGTCGATCGCGCGCGCGGTGCTCAAGGATGCGCCGGTGCTGATCCTCGATGAAGCCACCTCGGCGCTCGACAATGAGTCAGAGCGCTGGGTGCAGGCTGCGCTCGAGCAACTCATGAAACACCGAACGACACTGGTGATCGCGCATCGGCTCTCGACCGTCATCGGCGCCGACCGGATCCTGGTGATGTCGGACGGCCGGATCGTCGAGAGCGGCCGTCACGATGAACTGATGGCCAGCGGCGGACTCTATGCACGCCTCTACAGTGCCGGCGAGACCACTTTCCAGCAGTGATGCCGCAAGCCCGGCAGTTGAATAGTTGTTACGTATTGCGAGCGTATGTGCGCGAATCGAGCCCGGTCAGCGTTGAGGTCAGATTGCACCGGCCCTGTCAGGCCTCGTTGGAGACGATCATGAAATCCTTTGTCCGCATCATTCTGGTTCTTGCCCTGAGCATGATCGGTGTCGCGCATGCGCACGCGCAGTATTACGGCGGCGGCTACCGGGGTTACTACGGCGGTCCGCGGATCACTTTCGGTGTCGGTGTCGGGGTGGGCCCGGTCTACGGCTATGGCCCTTACTATCCTTACTCTGGCTGGGGGTATCCCTATCCGGTCTACCCCTCCTACCCGGCTTATCCGGCCTATCCGCCGACGGTCATCGTGACGCGGCCGGCCCCCACGGTTTATGTCGAGCGTGCGCCCGAAGTGGTTGAGCAGGCCGCTCCGCCGGCCGGTTACTGGTATTGGTGCGCCGAGTCCCAGGGCTGGTATCCGACGGTTCCCGAATGCCGCTCTGGCTGGCAGGCGGTGCCGCCGCGCCCGGCCCAATAAGCGGGAGGCCGACGCGATGCCACGCTTGTCCGCTCATCCGAATCGGGGAATGCGCGCTGGCTTGCATGCCGCCGCAGTACTGACCCTTATCGGTCTTTCTGCATGCGCCACCTCACCGATGTCGCCGTCTCTCGTGACCTTGCCCGGCACTGGCAGATCCTTCGATCAGTTCCGGGCGGACGACTACAACTGCCGTCTCTATGGCGAAGTGCAGATTGGTCTTCGGACCGCACAAAGTGCTGCGGCCTCGGCGATGACGGTCGGCACCAACCCCGGTGCGCCCGGCGCCATGACGTCCGCGGCCTTCGTTGGCGGCGGGCAGGGCGGGGCGATCGGGCAGCCGACGACGCCGCCTGGCGTCATCCCGAGCAGCAATCTGCCGGCCGGAACTTCTTACGCTGCGCAACAGCGCTATGACAACGCCTACATCCAGTGCATGTATGCCAGTGGCAATCGGGTGCCGGTCTACGATTCCGGGCCTCGACCGGCATCGGGCGCAACCCAGTCCTCGAACATTCCCCAGCCGCCGGCCGGCGCGCCGCCTGCGCCGCCGCCGGGTGTTGCGAAGCCCGCCTCCAGCGTCGCTCCAGCCGCCTCGGCCACAACGCCTGCGCCTGCCAAGGCGCCGCCGCTGCCGCCGCCGGGTCCCGCCCCCGCGCCGCCGCCTTCGGTCCGCACCAACTGACGCGATGCTGTAGGCTCGACCGACCGATCACTGCCTGATGAACCGCCCATGACGACCGACCGCTATCCGCTTCCCGCACTTGAGTCACTGCCCGACGACATTCGCGAGAAGTTGCTCGCCGTTCAGGAAAAGGCCGGTTTCGTACCGAACGTCTTTCTCAAGCTGGCGCGCCGCCCTGACGAATTCAGGGGCTTCGTCGCTTATCACGACGCGCTGATGCTGCGTGACAGCGGTCTGACCAAGGGCGAACGGGAAATGATCGTGGTGGCCACCAGCGGCGCCAACGACTGCCTCTATTGCGTTGTGGCGCATGGCGCCATCCTGCGAATCTACGAAAAGAATCCGCTGATTGCCGACCAGTTGGCCACCAACTGGCACAAGGCCGACATCACGCCTCGCCAGCGGGCCATGATCGGATTCGCCCTGAAAGTCGCGCTCGATTCGCGCTCGACCAGCGATCACGATTTCCGCGAATTGCATGCCCATGGTTTTACCGACGACGATGCCTGGGACATCGCCGGGATCGCCGCGTTCTTCGCGATGTCGAATCGGCTGGCCAATGCGCTGGGCATGATGCCGAATCCTGAGTTCTACCTGATGGGCCGCATGCCCCGCGACAAGAAGGCCTGAGGCTGCGAGCGCAAAGGTTCAGTCCCGGCCTGTCTCGACTGCCTGGGCAGGCCCGATCCGCTCGGCCAGAAAGCTGCCGGCCTCGCCGTTCGAGGCCAGGGTGCGGCCCTCGATGCGGTCACCGCTCACCCGGCCCTCGAAGGCGCGCAGCAGTCCTCGCTGGTCCATCAGCTCAAAGCTGATCCGGTCGCCGGTCAGACGCACTGCCCGCAAGCCGGCATTGAGCTCGCCCATGCGGGCCCGACCGGTGACTCGCTGAAAGGTCTGGGACAGCGCGATGCGGGTTTCGCTTTCTCCCTGGGCACCGCGGGTTCGCAAGGCCCAGGTACCGCCCACCGGCGCCGGGACAATCCAGAGATAGCCCGGGCGATCTTCGACGCTGGAGCTGTCGTCAGGCTCCCAGCTGCCCATCATGAACTGATGGCTGACGATTCGGGTGCCGGGTCGCATGGCGAGCAACTGGGGTCTGAGCTTCAGGTTGAGCGTCGGCAGCAGGGCG
>CAIKZV010000672.1 GCA_903831925.1 uncultured Burkholderiales bacterium | reverse complement strand
GGTGCGATGGATGCGCTCGAAGCCTTCGGCTGCGATCGCTTCAACACCGGCCAGACGCTCGCCCTTGGCGGCCCAGTCTCGCGAGGATCCCTGGCCGTAGTCGGCGCCGGCGATGATGATCAGCGGCTGGCTGCGGTTCATGTAGGTCTCGATCGCCTCCCACATGCGCGTCACCGTGCCCTCTGGCTCGACGCGAGCAAGCGATCCGGCCTTGAGCGTGCCGTCGACCACTGCCATCTCGTTCTTGAGCGTCGGGTTGGCAAAGGTGGCCCGCAGCGCGGTGAGATGGTCGCCGCGATGGGTGGCATAGGAATTGAAGTCCTCTTCCGGCAAGCCCATTTTTGCGAGGTATTCGCCGGCGGCACTGTCGGCAAGAATTGCATTCGAGGGCGACAGGTGGTCGGTGGTGATGTTGTCGCCGAGCACTGCCAGAGGCCGCATGCCTTTGAGCGTGCGTTCGCCGGCGAGCGCGCCTTCCCAGTAGGGTGGACGGCGGATATAGGTCGATTGCGCACGCCAGTCATAGAGCGGGCTGACTGCGGCGGTTGCCTCGCGGGCGATGTCGAACATCGGTCCGTAAACCTTGCGAAACTGTTCCGGCTTGACCGAGGCGCGCACGACGGCGTCGATTTCGGCATCGCTTGGCCAGAGGTCTTTCAGGCGGATCTCCTTCCCATCGACCGTGCCAAACGCGTCTTTTTCGATATCGACACGCACGGTGCCGGCAATCGCATAGGCGACCACCAGCGGGGGTGAGGCGAGGAAGGCCTGCTTCGCATAGGGATGGATGCGACCGTCGAAATTGCGGTTGCCCGAGAGCACGGCGGTGGTGTAAAGGTCGCGCGCGATGATTTCGCGCTGAATCTCGGGGTCGAGCGCGCCCGACATGCCGTTGCAGGTGGTGCAGGCAAAAGCGACCACGCCGAATCCGAGTTGTTCGAGTTCTTTCGTCAGGCCAGCTTCGTCGAGATAAAGGGCCACGGTCTTGGAGCCTGGCGCCAGCGAGGTCTTGACCCAGGACTTGCGGGCAAGGCCCGCCCGATTGGCATTGCGCGCCAGCAGGCCGGCTGCGATCACATTGCGCGGGTTGCTGGTGTTGGTGCAACTGGTGATCGCGGCAATGATCACCGCGCCATCGGGCATTTGTCCGGCCACATCGTCCCACTTTCCGGCGATGCCCTTGGCAGCGAGGTCGGTGGTTGCCACCCGGGCATGCGGATTGGACGGGCCGGCCATGTTGCGCACGACGCTGGAGAGGTCGAAATGCAGGGTGCGCTCGTATTGCGCGGTCTTGAGGCTGTCGGCCCAAAGACCGGTGTGGCGGGCAAAGTGTTCGACCAGCTTCACCTGCGCGTCATCCCGACCGGTGAGTTTGAGGTAGTCGATGGTTTGCTGGTCGATGAAGAACATCGCCGCAGTGGCACCGTATTCCGGCGCCATGTTGGAGATGGTGGCGCGATCGCCCAGCGTCAGGGCCGAGGCGCCTTCGCCGCGAAATTCGAGCCAGGCACCAACGACTTTTTCCTTGCGCAGGAACTCGGTCATCGCGAGCACGACATCGGTCGCGGTGATGCCGGCACCGGGCTTGCCGCTGAGCTCGACGCCCACGATATCCGGCAGGCGCATCCAGGAGGCACGCCCGAGCATGACGTTTTCAGCTTCGAGGCCGCCCACACCAATGGCGATCACGCCGAGCGCATCGACATGCGGCGTGTGGCTGTCGGTGCCGACGCAGGTATCCGGAAACGCGACGCCATCACGCACCTGGATCACCGGGGACATTTTCTCCAGATTGATCTGATGCATGATGCCGTTGCCCGGCGGGATCACATCGACGTTCTTGAAGGCCGCCTTGGTCCAGTCGATGAAATGAAAGCGATCTTCGTTGCGGCGATCCTCGATCGCGCGGTTTTTCGCGAAGGCATCGGGGTCGAAGCCACCACACTCCACCGCCAGCGAATGGTCGACGATCAGCTGAACCGGCACGACCGGATTGACCTTGGCCGGGTCACCGCCCTGGTCGGCAATCGCGTCGCGAAGACCTGCAAGGTCGACCAGCGCGGTCTGCCCGAGGATGTCGTGGCAGACCACTCGGGCCGGAAACCACGGGAAGTCGAGGTCGCGCTTGCGATCGATCAGCTGGGTGAGCGAATCGGCAAGCATGCCCGGATCGCAGCGGCGAACCAGATTCTCGGCCAGCACGCGCGAGGTGTAGGGGAGGGTGTCATAGGCGCCAGCCTTGATCGAATCGACCGCCGCGCGGGCGTCGAAATAGTCGAGGGAGGTGCCGGGCAGGGGGGTGCGGTAGGAGGTCTTCATAGTGGCCGAAGTTTATCCGATCGGCCGACGCACCCCCCGAAGGCCGGGTTACTGGCTGAAGCGTTTCATGACGTTGTCGAGGATGCGCGAGATGTCGTTGTCGAAGTGATTGACCGGCAGCGATCCGCAGAAGGTGATCGAGCCGACCGAAAACACTTCGCCGCCACCGGGGCAGTCGAACCAGGTCATATCGGCGCGGATCAATGCCTTGTGGGTCTCGCCAGGGATGGTTGTGATGTGCGTGAGCTGCTCCTCAGGCACGAGCATCCAGGGCGCCTCGGGCGGATGGTTTTCGGAGGCTGCGATCACGACCGCGTTCTCGGGCGATCCCAGGCGCTTGTCGACACGGTCAAGTTCGAAGCCGGCTGCGCCATGCCCCGAGAAGCCCTCACCGCCAACCGTCTCGGCATTGACGCCCTCAAGGATCCAGCTGACCTGAGGGTTGTTGCGGGCCGAAGGATTGATGCGGTAGTGCGAGCCGACGAAATTGCCCTGGGCGGTAAAGCCGACGCCGACCAGCTTTTGCGGCGGTCTGGCGTTGCGTCGCCACAGGCCGCCGTATTGCGCATCGAACTGGTTGTAGTACTCGCCGGGCTCGGCAGCCCAGGCCCGGATGCCGCCTTCGCCGCGCCGGATCTCGATGATGCCCTCGCGTGCCGCATCGAGCGCGATCTTCCAGTAAAAACCGTTGCCGCCCAGATAGACCAGCTTGCCGCCGCTGTCGCGATAGCGCTGCAATGCATCCAGCATTGGAGGCGTGTGGTACTCGGGATGCGACCCGGTGACCACCACCTTGTAGGGCTCGAGCAGCGATTTACCCTCGCTGTTCAGTTCGGCATCGGTGATCAGGTCGACCTCATAGCCCTGATGCGCCAGCCACATCAGCAGATGACTGTCAGCCGGGTAGTGGCGCAGGCCCGAGCCACGGATTTCCGGGTAGGGATAGGTGAGGTAGCCGACGCGAAGATTGAGCATCGGACGGCGCCAGCTGACGAGCGCGATGCCCGAGCCGTCGGTGTGATAGTTGTAGGTCGACAGGCCGTATTCGCGATGCTCGCCCGGGTTATAGGGATAAGCCTTCCAGGCTTTGACCTGATCGATATACGCCGCGCGCCATGTGGGATCGATCATCCATTCCGGGCGCGCGTGATTGCCATAGACGGTATAGGTGAAGGTCGACACCAGCACCGCGATCTTCGCGCTGGCCTGCCCTTTGGGTGGCACGACAAAAAAAGGAATATTTTCCTCGATGTCGCCAGCTCGCAGAATCAGCGCATAGGCGTCGGATTTGAGCCCGTCGGGCAGGGTGATCGCATGGGTCGCCGGCCAGCAGC
>CAIKZV010000671.1 GCA_903831925.1 uncultured Burkholderiales bacterium | reverse complement strand
GGATCCCACGAAGGACAGGGCCTTCACGTCCGGGTGCGTCAGCAGCGCGTCGACCGCGGTCTTGTCGCCCTGAACGACATTGAACACGCCGTCGGGCAGCCCGGCGCGTTGCAGCAGCTCGGCGATCAGCAGGCTGGGCGACGGGTCGCGTTCGCTGGGCTTCAGGACGAACGTGTTGCCGCAGGCCAGCGCCACCGGGAACATCCAGCACGGCACCATGCACGGGAAGTTGAAGGGCGTGATGCCGGCCACCACACCCATCGGCTGTCGCATCGACCAGGCATCGATGCCGGTGCCGACCTGCTCGGTGTACTCGCCCTTGAGCAGGCTCGGAATGCCGCAGGCAAACTCGACCACCTCCAGACCGCGCTGGACCTCGCCCTGCGCATCCGAGAAGACCTTGCCATGCTCGGCGGTGATGAGACGCGCCAGCTCATCGCCATGACGATCGAGCAGCTCCTTGAACCTGAACATCACCCGCGCCCGACGGATCGGCGGCGTCGCCGCCCAACTGGCAAACGCGGCATGCGCCGATCGCACCGCGGCATCAACCGTGGTGGCATCGGCCAGCGCAACACGCCGAGCAACCGCACCGGTGGCCGGGTTGAAGACATCGGCCTCGCGACTGTCGGCGGGCGCGGCATACGGTGCACCGTCGATCCAGTGACCCACGCGGGTCGCCTCGAGCAGGGCAGTGGCAGAGCTGATCTGTGATTCGGTGCTTCCCATGGGGGGTCTCCGGTGAATGATGCTCGAGGGGTCGCGAAAGGTCGCAAGAGGTCGCGAAGCATTGCGGGGGACCGCAAGCTTCAGCGCAGACGGTGCGGCTTGCGTTGTACGAACAACGACTGTTCAACCAGTTGAACAGTCGTTCAACATCTGGGAAGATTGTCCGCAGCGCCCGAAGCCGTGTCAACCACCGCGACGGCGTGCCCATCGCGGGCGACAGGCCAATCAGCCCGGAGTCACGATCACACACCCCACGATCCTCATACACGACAAGCTTCACGCAGACCTCCCGGCCCGCCGATCACCGACATGCCTCACGACACCGACCGCTCACCGCCGCCATCGCACAGGACACCGCTCGCACCGCGCCTGGTCCCCGCTGTCGAGCGCGCCTCACGCCTGCTCGATGCGCTTGCCGACGCGCATGAACCGCTGTCGCTGGCCGAGCTCTCGCGCCGCCTGAGCCTGCCGCGCAGCAGCCTGCACGGCCTGCTCGCCACCCTGGTCGAACTCGACCTCGCCCGGCGCAACGACGAGGCCGAATTCAGCCTCGGGCCGCGGGCATTGCGATGGGCCGATGCCTTCACCGCGCAGTCGGACCTGATGCGCGCCTTCGAATCGCACGCGCGTCGCATCGCGGCACTCGGCACCGAAACCCTCATGCTGGCCACGCTCGACGGCCGCGACGTGACCTATCTCGCCTGCCGCCAGGGCAGCCGTCCGCTGGCGGTCAACTTTCGCGTGGGCGGCCGGTTTCCGGCGGCCTGCACCTCGTCGGGCAAGGCCATGCTGGCCAGCCTCGATGACACTGCCATCAGGCTGGCGCTGGGCGACGGGCCCTTGCCGCGACTGACCCGCCACGGCATCACCTCGCTTTCGGCCTTGCGACGCCAGCTCGACGACATCCGCCAGAACGGCCATGCGATCGACGACGAGGAAACCGCCGAAGGCATGCAATGCTTCGGCGCATCGGTGTTTGGTGCGCGCGGAGCGAGTGCGATCGCAGCCGTCGCGGTCAGTGTGATCAAGGCAGGTCTGACTGCAAGGCGCCGCGCCGAAATCGTGCAAGGCATCTGCCAACTCGCCGCCGACATTTCCACCGAACTCGGCGCACCGCCCCCTGCCACAATGCCAGCACGCCCGCGCCGGGCCCCCGCCAAACCGTGTGACAGCGGCGCACCCCGCGCAAGCCACATCGCCATCAACACTGACCTCTGAAGAGCCCCCCATGAACGCCCCCCTGCCCACGCCCACCGCCCTGTCCACATCGTCCGAACGCCTGTGGTCGAGCCTGATGTCGCTGGCCACGCTCGGCGCCACCCCGCGTGGCGGCATCAGGCGCCTGGCGCTCACCGAGCTCGATGCCCAGGGCCGCGACCGGGTGACCGGATGGCTGCGCGAGGCCGGCTGCCAGATCCTTTGCGATGCCATCGGCAACCTCTACGCGATCCGCCCGGGCACCGATTCCGCCGCCGCACCGGTGGCCATGGGCAGTCACCTTGACACCCAGCCGAGCGGCGGGCGCTTCGACGGCCAGTACGGCGTGCTCGCCGGGCTCGAAGTGATTCGCACGCTCAACGATGCCGGCATCAGCACCCGCAAGCCGATCGCGGTCGCCATCTGGACCAACGAGGAAGGCACCCGCTTTCAGCCGGTGATGATGGGATCAGGCGTCTATGCCGGCGCCTTCACCGTCGAGCACTGCATCGCACAGCGCGATGCCGAGGGCATCTCGGTGGGTGAGGCGCTCGCTGCGATCGGCGCGGCCGGCACCGATCCCGCACCAAGCTTTGACGCCTACTTCGAATCCCATATCGAGCAGGGTCCGGTACTCGAGAACGAAGGCAAAACCATCGGTGTGGTCGAAGGCGCGCTTGGTCAGCGCTGGTTCGATGTCGTGCTCGACGGCCAGGATGCGCATGCCGGCCCCACCCCGATCGAGCTGCGCCGCGATGCGCTGCTGGCCGCCGCGCAGCTCACGGTCGCGGTCCGCGAGGTGGCCCTCACACATCCGCACTATGCGCGCGGCACCGTGGGCCGGCTGGTGGTCTCGCCCAATTCACGCAACGTCATTCCGGGTCGGGTCGAGATGAGCATCGATCTGCGTTGTGCCGATGCCGCGACGCTCGATGCAATGACCGATGCGGTGCGTGGCGCTGCCGCAAGAATCTCGGCCGACAGCGGCGTGTCGATCAGCCTCGAGCAGACGGTGTACTTCGCGCCCTGCGCCTTCGACGCCTCGCTGGTCGACTCGATCGAGACCACCGCGGCGGCCTTCGGCTATTCGCATCGCCGACTGGCCAGCGGCGCCGGCCATGACGCGGTCTATGTCGCACGGCGCTGCCCCACCGCCATGATCTTCGTGCCCTGCGAGCGCGGCATCAGCCACAACGAAATCGAGAACGCCGATCCGGCCCACATCCATGCCGGCGCCAATGTGCTGCTGCATGCGGTCCTGGCCCGTGCGCAGCGCGAGGGCTGAGCGCCATCACTGATCTGCTCGCGCCGGGCCCGGACGGCGCACTCGCTTCTGGACTGGGCTCCACTCTGGGCACCTCCCTGACATCGTCGATCAGCACAGCCCTCGGCCAGTCGCCCAGCGTCTCGCTGCTCCTGATCGTGGCCGGGGTCTTCGTGCTCGGCGGCCTGGTCAAGGGCCTGATTGGCGTGGGGTTGCCGCTGGTGATGGTGCCGCTGCTGTCGCTGGTCATTCCCAGCCCCAAGGCGATTGCGCTGATGGGCATCCCGATCCTGTTGTCCAACGTCTGGCAGGCGGCCGACGGCGGCATGGTGACCTACGCGCTGCGCCGCTTCGCCTCGCTGCTGGTGGCCATCGTGCTGGCCACGGCGCTCACCGCGCGACTGACGCTCGGCATGCCGGTGGCCACCATCGATGCCCTGGTCGCCGCAGCCCTGCTGCTGGCGGTGGCGATGATGATCTGGAATCCGGTGCTGCAGGTGAGCCCTCGCAGCGAACGTCGCTGGGGCGCCGCAGTCGGGCTGGTGTCGGGTGCGATGGGCGGGGTGTCGTCACTGATGGGCCCGCTGCTGATCACCTATCTGGTCGCGCTGCGGCTGAGTCGCGAGCAGTTCGTGGGCTCGATCAGCATCATCTATATCGCCGGCGCGCTGCCGCTTTATGTGTCGATGGCGGCCTTCCATGTGCTGGGCTGGCCAGAGGTGGTGATGTCGGGGCTGGCGCTCGCACCGATGTTCGCCGGCATGGCGATCGGCAAGCGCCTGCGCCATCGGGTGAGCGAGGCGGTGTTCCGGTGGCTGCTGCTCGGCTTTCTCACGATGGTCGGGCTGCTTTTGCTGCTGCGCTGAACGCGGTGAGCAAATGATCAGACCCGGTGATCAGACCCGGCTGGTTCGCAGCCTACAATTCATCCCATGCCGCCATCGCACGATCGTCCAGTCCAGCCCGCTGCCGCTGCGCCTGCGCCGGTGCAGCCCGGCGCGTATCCGACCTCGCTCGCGCCCACTTTCCCGGCCTCGCTCGCCACCGCGCTGCCCATCGCCATCACCATGGGCGATGCCTGCGGAATCGGTCCCGAAATCGTGCTGAAGGCATTGGCCGCGATCGGCACCGTACAACCCGATCTCGCCGCCCGACTCATCGTTTATGGCGACCCGGGCCTGCTCGCCCGCACCGCCCTGAGGCTCGGCCTGCCGCTCGCGATCACTGCCTGCGAATCGGCCGTGCAAGCCACAGCGGTCCTGCGTGCCGCCCAGAATGCGGCACTCGACAGCGGCTTTGATACCCCAGGTGCCGACGGTACCGCGCACGCCAAGCACACCGCGCCGACTCCGGTCACCGCGGCGGTCGTCGCCTGCAGCAGCCTGCCCGACGATCTGCCGATCGGGCGCATCGATGCACGCGCGGGGCTGGCGGCGCACACCGCGATCGTGCGCGCCAGCCAGGATGCGATCGCCGGCCAGATCGCCGCGGTCGTCACCGCGCCGATCCACAAGGAGGCGCTGCGAGCCGCCGGCATCCACCACCCCGGTCATACCGAGATCCTGGCCGAGCTGGCGGGCGACAGCGATGTGCGAATGATGCTGGCCAATCACGAGCTGCGGACCATCCTGGTCACCATCCATGTCTCGCTGCGCGAGGCGATCGAGCAGATCACCCGTGAAGCGGTGGCCGATACCATCGCGATCGCGCACGCCGGTCTGCAAAGGCTCGGCATCGCGCATCCCCGCATCGCGGTGGCCGGCCTCAATCCGCATGCCGGCGAGGGCGGCCTGATGGGTCGCGAGGAAATCGAGATCATTGCGCCCGCCATTGCGCAGGCCCGGGCGCAGGGCATCGACGCCAGTGGCCCCTGGCCGGGCGACACCGTCTTCATGCGCGCCCGCGGATTTCGCGACTTCGATGTGGTGGTCGCGATGTATCACGATCAGGGCCTGATTCCGGTCAAGTACCTCGGTATCGAACAGGGCGTCAATATCACCGTCGGGCTGCCCTTCATTCGCACCAGCGTCGATCACGGCACGGCGTTCGATATCGCCGGTCGGGGCACGGCCGACGCCAGCAGCCTGCGGGCTGCGATCGATCTGGCCATCACGCTTTGCGACGCATCGACCGGCGACGCCGCCAGATCGTCGATGACCGCACCGACCCTTGCTGCATCCTCATCAACGTCACCCCCACCTTCAGCCTGACATCGCGAGCCGCACCATGACCGACTTTCGCAGCGACACCGTTACCCGCCCGACCGCCGCCATGCGCACCGCGATCGCCACCGCCGAGGTCGGCGACGATGTCTTTGCCGACGACCCGACGGTCAATCGGCTGCAGGCCAGCGCCGCGCAGATGCTGGGCTTCGAAGACGCGCTCTTTGCCAGCTCAGGCACGCAGACCAATCTGCTCGCGCTGCTGTCGCACTGCGAACGCGGCGACGAAGCCATCGTCGGCCAGCAGTGGCACACCTACAAATGGGAAGCCGGCGGCATGGCGGTGCTGG
>CAIKZV010000670.1 GCA_903831925.1 uncultured Burkholderiales bacterium | reverse complement strand
TGCTGCTGCTTGCGCCCTGCTGGGCCCTTGGCGCGTGGGCCTGGCAGCGGGTCGAGGCCAACCGGTTGCACCATGGTGCCAACACTTGGCCGTCATGGATTTCGCCTGCGGCGCTGCTGCTCGCGGTCTATGGCCTGTGGTTTGTCTCGTCGTTCTATGAGTGGCTGCATCGGGCGGGGCAGGGGCTGTCCAGCGTGATCGAGCAGGCGACAGACGTCTCGATGCGCCTTTCCAATTCGCGCTTTTTTCTTTCCGACTGGGTCATTGCTGCAGGGTTTACCGCCATGATCCTGATGATTGCCGCGAGTGATTCAGAGCATTCGCCACCGTCATCGCCCCTGATTCGCTCACTCGCCTTTCATTCCTTCGGGATCTATCTTTTCCACTATCCGATCCTTCTGCTGGCAGCAGCGTGCGGATTGTCGTCACACGGGCCGATCGTCGACACGCTGTGCGTCCTTGCGACTGTGGTGATCTGCGTCGGACTGTCGGCGCTGTTCTCGCCGACACGCAGAGCCTGGCAGGCGTTGCTGACGGCTCGGGTGGTTTGAGGATTCAGAACGACCGCGCCCGGGTCGACCGGTTAAACTGCCGACTCTGCTCGTCAATCGGATCGATGGGTTTGGGCCGTTATGCTGCTGATGATCGACAACTACGATTCCTTCACCTACAACCTCGTGCAGTACTTCGGCGAGCTGGGTGAGCAGGTGGTCACGGTGCGCAACGATGCGCTGAGCGTCGCTGACATCGATGCGATGAAACCCGAACGCATTGTCATTTCGCCGGGGCCCTGCACGCCGACCGAGGCCGGTGTGTCGCTGGGTGTGCTTGCGCATTTCGCAGGCCGCATTCCGATGCTTGGCGTCTGTCTGGGCCATCAGGCCATCGGCCAGGCTTTTGGCGGGCGCGTGGTGCGAGCCGACAAGGTCATGCATGGTAAGACCGACACCATTCATACCACCCGAGTTGGCGTTTTTCGGGACTTGCCCGCCGAGTTCGATGTGGCGCGCTATCACTCGCTGGTGGTCGAGCTCGAGACGCTGCCCGATTGCCTCGAAGTCACCGCCACCAGCAGCGATGGTCAGATCATGGGGCTGCGCCATCGCACGCTTCCCATCGAGGGCGTGCAGTTCCATCCCGAGTCAGTGGCTAGCGAACACGGGCACGCCCTGCTGCGCAATTTTCTGCGCGACTGAGCGCACTGTTTTTCACTGTATGGATTCAATGGCGCCACCATGACGATAACGCCCCAGGAAGCGCTCCAGCGAACCGTCGAGCATCGTGAAATCTTTCACGACGAGATGCTCACGCTGATGCGCATGATCATGACTGGCGAGATGTCGCCGCTCATGACCGCCGCCATCCTCACCGGCTTGCGAGTCAAGAAGGAGACCATCGGCGAGATCTCGGCCGCGGCTCAAGTCATGCGCGAGTTTGCCAATCGGGTCGAGGTACCTGCGCTGCCGCACTTTGTCGACATCGTCGGCACCGGCGGTGACGGCTCGCATACTTTCAACATCTCCACCGCGTCGATGTTCGTGGCGGCTGCCGCCGGTGCCCGTGTTGCCAAGCACGGTAATCGGGGCGTGTCGTCGAAGTCGGGTGCCGCCGATGTACTTGAGGCATTAGGCGCCAACATCACGCTCGATTCGGTCAGGGTCGCCCGTTGTCTGGAAGCGACCGGCATCGGTTTCATGTTCGCGCCGAATCATCATCCGGCCATGAAGAACGTGGCGCCGGTGCGCCGCGAACTCGGCATGCGCACGATCTTCAACATTCTCGGGCCACTCACCAATCCGGCCGGCGCACCCAATACCCTGATGGGCGTTTTTCATCCCGACCTGGTCGGCATTCAGGTGCGGGTCATGCAAAGGCTGGGCGCCGATCATGTGCTGGTGGTGCACGGCCGTGACGGGATGGACGAAATTTCCCTTGGTGCCGTCACCATGGTCGGCGAACTGAAAAATGGCGAGATCCGCGAATACGAGATTCACCCTGAAGATTTCGGCCTGTCGATGATCTCCAATCGCACGCTTCGCGTGGCCGACGCCGCCGAGTCGCGGCTGATGCTGCTTGCTGCACTTGACGACACGCCGGGTGCAGCACGCGAGATCGTGGTGCTCAACGCGGGTGCTGCGCTCTATGCCGCCAATATCGCCGAGTCGATCGCCGACGGCATCGTTCTGGCTCGCAAGGCGATTGCCAGCGGTGCTGCTCGCGCCAAGCTCGATGAATTCGTCGCTGTCACGCAGCGCCTTGCCACTGCCGCCTGATCAAGCCACGACACCATGTCCGACGTTCTGCAGAAAATCATGAAGGTCAAGGCGGTCGAGGTCGCACAGGCGCTCACCGAGCGCCCGCTGGCGCAAGTGCGCCGCGAGGCCGAGGCCACGCTCATCGATCCTTCCGATCCCATGCGACCCCGCGGATTCGAGGCGGCCCTGCGCGCAACGGTCGCGCAGGGGCGGGCAGCGGTTATTGCCGAGGTCAAAAAAGCCAGTCCGAGCAAAGGTGTCCTGCGGGAGCATTTCGAGCCCGCCGAGATTGCGGCGTCCTATCAGCGAGGCGGCGCGTCATGCCTGTCGGTGCTGACCGACGTTTCCTTCTTTCAGGGCTCGCCAGCGTTTCTCAAGGCAGCGCGTGCTGCGTGCCGTCTGCCGGCCCTGCGCAAGGATTTTTTATTTGATCCGTATCAGGTCTACGAGGCGCGCAGTTGGGGCGCCGACTGCATCCTGCTGATCGTCGCGGTTCTGGACGATGCCCAGCTTGCCGACCTTGAAGCCTGCGCGCTCGGGCTTGGCATGGATGTGCTGGTCGAGGTTCACGACGCTGCCGAACTCGATCGCGCCTTGCGGCTGCGCACGCCACTGGTGGGCGTGAACAATCGCAATCTGCGCACCTTCGAAGTCAGCCTCGACACCACGCTGTCTCAGCTCAGCCGCATACCGTCCGATCGGCTGCCGGTGACCGAGAGCGGCATCCTGTCGCGGGCGGATGTGCTCAAGATGCGCGCGGCCGGTGTCGATGCCTTTCTGGTGGGCGAGGCCTTCATGCGCGCACCCGAGCCGGGCGACGCGCTGCGCGCGCTTTTCGACTGACTGCGCTCAGCCAGTCTTCGCGAAGGGTGTTCGGTCCGGCTGCGGCCACAAGACTGGCCTCGCTGGCGGCCGGCGCATCGAGCTGAACCTCAAAGCGCATCAGTTCATCGCGCCTGAAAGCGTGCAGCACGACGGTGTCGCCGGGCTGTCGCCGCGACAACAGCCCTTTGAGCGCTTTCTCGTCGATCCGCAGGCCATCGCAGGCAAGCAGCAGGTCGCCTGCTGACAGGCCTGCTCGCTGCGCTGCGCCGCCGCTGTAAGCGCTTGCAATCGCCAGATCGCCCGATCGCATAGCGAGCCTCACGCCAAGCGATGGCGAGGCGTCGGGTGCAGTGAGCTTGAGCGTCACGCCCAAGGGCGCAAACAGCTTGGCCAGCGGCAGTTCCTCGGTGCCCTCGACCCATCGGTTCAGGGCTGCGCCCAGCGACACGCCGGTCGCCTCACGCAGCGCCGAAGCAAATCCGTCTTCGGCCAAGCCGCTTTGTGCTGCCCCCGGGCCGCCCTGCGACGAATAAAAGCCCACGCCGTGGCGTTGCCAGAGCAGTCGCATTGCATCGTCGAGGCTCGCCTGACCGTTGGTGCGGGCTCGCACGGCGAGGTCGATGGCGAGTGCCACCAGCGCGCCTTTGGCGTAATAGCTCACGATCGAATTCGGTGAGTTTTCGTCCTGCCGGTAGTACTTGACCCAGGCATCGAAGCTCGAGTCGGCCACGCTCTGAACCTGCCGGCCGGGGCCGCGCAGCACGCCCGAGATGGTCTTGCCGAGCAGGGTCAGATAGTCGTCCCGGCTGATCAGGCCGCTGCGAACCAGCATGAGGTCGTCGTAATACGACGTGAATCCCTCGAAGATCCAGAGCAGTCGTGTATAGACCTCCTGATCGAGGTCATAGCGAACGAAGGCCGCCGGTTTGATCCGTTTGACATGCCAGGCATGGAAGTACTCGTGGCTCGCCAGCCCGAGAAAACCGCGATACCCCTCGCTCTGATTGCGCATGCCCGCAAAGGGCAGGTCGCTGCGCCCACACAGCAGTGCCGTGCTGTCGCGATGCTCGAGCCCACCGTATCCCTCGCCGACAGCGGTCGTGAGAAACAGATAGCGGTCGAAGGGTGCACGCTGTGTGGTCGGCTCGAAAAGCGCTGCCTGAGCGGCGCACAGCGGTGCGAGATCCCTGGTCAGTCGGGCCAGATCGACGTCGCTTTGTCCGGTGACCGCGATCTCGTGTTCGGCGCCACCGGCCTCGAACGAAGCGATGGCAAAGCGGCCCATCTCGATCGGATGATCGATCAGCGCGTCATAGTCGGCGGCCCGATAACGCCCGAAACCATATCGTTTTGCCCCGTCCTCGGGCAGGGTGGTGGCGACCCGCCAGTTTTGCCCGATCGGCGTCGGTGGTGCAATCAGATCGACTGTGCAGGGTCGCGCTTCCTGGCCGATCGCCCGCAGGCAAACGCTCGACGCATTCAGAAAGCCGTGGGTGGCATCAAGGTGAGCCGCCCGAACCGACAGATCCCAGGCATAGACGGTGTACTCGACGACCAGGGGCTCAGAGACCCTCTCGGCAAGCCAGGTGTGCTTGTCGATCTTGGTGATCCGCACGGGTCGCGTGCCGCAGCGCCCCGAGATCGAGACGATGTGGCGGGCAAACTCGCGAATCATGTAGCTGCCAGGGATCCATGCGGGCAGCGCCAGAATCTGTCCATCTGCATCCGGCTCACTGACGCGCAGGGTGACCTCGAACAGATGGGCGTGCGGATCAGCGGCGGCGATCCGGTAATGGATCGCCTCGCCTGCGACAGCCGGCTTTTTAGCGCGCGACATCCACCACCAGTCTTCCGCGGACTTCACCCGCCAGAATTTTCGGTGCCTGCACGATCGCATCGGCCAGACCGATCTCGGTGGTCATCGCATCGAGCTTCGACAGGTCGAGATCTCGCGCCAGACGCTCCCAGGCGACGCGGCGTTCGGCTTGCGGGCACATCACTGAATCGATGCCGATGAGGCGCACGCCGCGCAGGATAAATGGCGCGACGCTCGACGGAAAATCCATGCCCTGAGCCAGCCCGCAGGCAGCGACCACGCCACGGTAGCGCGACTGCGCGCAGGCATTGGCCAGGGTGTGCGAGCCGACCGCATCCACCACGCCTGCCCAACGTTCTTTCTGCAGCGGCTTGCCCGGTGCCGACAGGGTCGCCCGGTCGATGATGTCGCTTGCGCCCAGGCCTTTGAGATAGTCGGCTTCGGACGCACGTCCGGTCGAGGCAAGCACCTTGTAGCCCAGGCCCGACAGCAGGGCGATTGCCACGCTGCCCACGCCGCCTGCTGCGCCGGTCACCAGCACTTCGCCATCGCCTGGTTTGAGGCCTTGCGATTCCAGCGCCATCACGCAAAGCATCGCGGTATAGCCGGCTGTTCCGATTGCCATCGCCTGGCGGGTCGACAGCGCTTTTGGGAGCGGCACCAGCCACTGGCCCTTCAGACGGGCCTTGCCGCCCAGGCAGCCCCAGTGGCTTTCGCCGACGCCCCAGCCGTTGAGCACCACGCGATCGCCTTCCGAGATCCCGGCAAAACTGCTCGACACCACCGTGCCTGCACCATCGATGCCCGGCACCATTGGCCATTTCCGGACCACCGGCGAGCGGTTGGCGATCGCCAGTCCGTCTTTGTAGTTGATCGTCGAATGGGCAATTTGCACGACAACATCGCCATCGCCTGCATGGGTTTCAAGGTCCTGATCGCTCAGATCCTTGATCGAGGCACTGAAGGCGTCGCCGTTTTTTTCGAGCAGGATTGCCCTGAAGCTTGAAGTCATTGTTTTCTCCGGTCGATAACTCGTTTTGCTTTGCCCACCGAACGCTCAATCGCGCCGGTCGGTTCAATCTTCACCCTGCAGCTCACGCCGATCAGGGCCTTGATGTCGTATTCAAGTGATGATTGCGCACTTGCCGCATCGGCGTTGCCAAGCTGCGGCTTGAGCTCCACACGCACGGTGAGCGCATCAAGCGGCCCGTCCTTCTCCAGTTCGCAGACGTAATGCGGTGCGAGCATCTCACGCTTGAGGATCAGTTCTTCGATCTGCGACGGAAACACGTTGACCCCGCGGATGATCATCATGTC
>CAIKZV010000669.1 GCA_903831925.1 uncultured Burkholderiales bacterium | reverse complement strand
GTACGTGGTGCTCACGGCGCTGATCGGCGCCGTGCTGTGGGATCTGCTCACCTGGGTCTGGGGGTTGCCCACGAGTTCCTCCCACGCGCTGATCGGCGGACTGATCGGCGCCACACTCGCCAAAGCCGGCCTGTCGGCGCTGATCGGCGCGGGCATCGTTCGCACCGCGGCGTTCATCGTGCTGTCGCCGCTCTTTGGATTCGTGCTTGGCATCGTCCTGATGGTGCTGATGGGATGGGTGCTCAAGGGCGCGACGGTTCGCGGTGCCGATCGCTGGATGCGCCGCCTGCAGCTCGTCTCGTCGGCGCTCTACAGCCTGGGACACGGCGGCAACGATGCGCAAAAAACCATGGGCGTGATCTGGCTGATGCTGATCGCAGCCGGCGTCACCGAACCTGATCACCTGCCGGTGTGGGTGGTCATCGCCTGCTATCTCACCATCGCGCTTGGCACCCTGTTCGGCGGTTGGCGAATCGTGCGCACCATGGGGCAACGCATCACCCGGCTGCGTCCGGTCGGCGGATTCTGCGCAGAGACCAGTGGCGCCGTCATGCTCTTCATCGCGTCGGCCGCCGGCATACCGGTCTCGAGCACGCACACCATTACGAGCGCAATCGTCGGTGTCGGCGCAGCCAATCGGATCTCGGCGGTCAGATGGGGGATTGCCGGCAACCTGATCTGGACCTGGGCGCTCACCCTACCGGCCACCGCGCTGATGGCAGCCATCGGCTGGGCCGTCAGCGGCGGGTTCTTCCAAGCAGGACAACTCCCCTGAGACTGTCACCGACCACCATGTCCGACACCCCTGAATCCGAGCAGCTCTGGCTCGAACTGCCGCCGATTTCACCGAAGGCGCCGCCTCGTCTGCTGGTCTTCCTGCATCCGGCCGGTTCATCGCCCGACGCGTTCGCGCCGGTCGCGATCGCATGGCAACTGAAGTTTCCGGGCGCCACCGGCATCGTGCTGCAGGGCCTGCGCCATGTTGGCAGGCACACCGACTGGTTCGATGCCAGCGACGTCGATGGTCGGAGCGCGCAGCGGCTGCAAACCGCCTGCGAACTCGTCCTTACCCGCATCGCCGCGCTTCAGGCCCAGGTCGGTATCGAGCCGCAGCAGACCGTGGTGATCGGACACGGCCAGGGTGCCACGGTCGCGCTCGAATGCGCGCGACTTCAGCCTGGCGCCATGTCGATCGTCGCCGCCTATGGCGCGCGGCTGATGAAGCCAATCGCCCCTCAGGAGCGCCTGTCGACGGTCATTCACCTGATGCATGGCGAGTTCGACAGTGTCGTGCCAGTCGTCTACGGCATGCGCGCCTACCGCGGTCTGCTCGCAGTGGGTGCAGCTGTCACGCTTGATGTTGTTGAAGGCGAAGCCCATGTGATCGGGCAGGACATGGTCAACGTCGGTACCACGAGGGTCATGCAGACCCTCTTTCGCGGGCGACGCGCCCGCGGGCGCCCGACGATTCACTGAGACCCGACGATCATCCTAGACCCGACAAGACCTGCGTCGGATCTCGGCGAGACGCCCGGCTCAAAGGTCTTTGAAAGCGATCCGGGCCTGCTCGAGGGTGAAGTCGACCTCGGCATCACCATGAACAGACGAGAAGAAGAAGGCCTCGACCGGAGAAGGCGGGAAATAGACACCCGCGTCGAGCATGCGGTGGTAAAAGCGCTTGAAGCGCTCGACATCCTGGGTCATGACCTCTGCATAGCTTTGCGGCACCTTCGGCATCATGTAGATGCCGGCCATGGTGCCGAGTTGCTGCGCGCTGAAGGGCACACCGGCCGCCGCAGCCGCTTCGCGCAGCCCGGCAATCAGGCGCCCGAGTCGTGCCACCACCGGATCGTAAAACCCAGGCTCCGAGATCAGCTCGAGGGTCGCCAGACCAGCAGCCATCGCAATCGGGTTGCCCGACAGCGTGCCGGCCTGATAGACCGGCCCCAGCGGCGCCATCATCTCCATGACAGCCGCCGGACCACCGATCGCACCAACCGGCATACCGCCGCCGATCACTTTGCCGAACGCGGTCATGTCGGGGATCACGCCGCTGACTTGCTGCATGCCACCGAGCGCCACGCGAAAACCGGTCATGACCTCATCGAAGATCAGCAGTGCACCGTCGGCGCTGCACAGCGCCCGCAAGCCTTCCAGAAAGCCCTTCTGCGGCAGGATCAGATTCATGTTGCCCGCAGCCGGCTCGATCATCACGCAGGCGATCTGCCCCGGATGCGCGTCAAAGAGCGCCTTGACACTGGGCAGGTCGTTGAACTGGGCCACCAGGGTATGCCGGGCAAGATCCTCAGGCACACCCGCCGAACTCGGCTGCCCGAAGGCGAGCGCGCCGCTGCCGGCCTTGACCAGCAGGCTGTCGGCCGTGCCGTGATAGCAGCCTTCAAATTTCAGAATCTTGGTGCGTCCGGTGAAGCCTCTGGCCAGCCGCAGCGCGGACATCGCCGCCTCGGTGCCCGAGCTGGTGAAGCGCACCCGCTCGACATGGGAAAACAGGCCGCAGATGCGCTCGGCAAGCTCGGTCTCCATGACATTGGGGGCGCCATACGACAGGCCACGGCCGGCGGCATCGCGAACCCGCTCAAGCACCAGCGGATGCGAGTGGCCGACGATCATCGGTCCCCATGAGCCAAGGTAGTCGACATAGCGCTTGCCTTCGACATCCCAAAGGTAGGCGCCGTCGGCGCGGGCAATGAAGCGCGGCGTACCACCAACGGCCCTGAATGCCCTGACGGCCGAATTGACGCCACCCACCAGCACCTTTTGAGCGCGGTCGAATTCCTGTTGATTGGTGCCCATGCTGTCCCCTTCTGGCCGTGCCTGTGGCGCGATGTTGGATGAGCGCCCGCGGATCAGGCGCCCGGATTATTTGGCAAAGAGCCGCGACGGGTCGGCAAATGCCTTGAACTCGATCGCGTTGCCGGACGGATCGAGAAAGAACATTGTCGCCTGCTCGCCGACCTCACCCTTGAAGCGCACATGCGGCTCGATAATGAACTTGACCGCTGCAGCACGCAGTTTGTCGGCCAGTGCGGTCCAGTCCTGCATGCCCAGCACAACACCGAAGTGCCGAACCGGCACGTTATCGCCGTCGACCGCGTTGGTCGCCCGGTGGCCCGCCTGCTCGGGCGACAGATGCGCGACGATCTGATGACCATACAGATCGAAGTCGATCCAGTCGGGTGAACTGCGACCTTCCGGGCACCCGAGCAGGCCGCCATAGAACGCGCGGGCCGCTTGCAGGTCATCGACCGGGAAGGCAAGGTGAAACGGCTGAGAAACAGCGTATCCGGACACGACTTTTCCTTGAATTGAGGCTACTGAAAGAATTCTTTGACCTTGTCTTTCCAGGACCGGGTCTGCGGACTGTGCCGTTCGTCCTTCAGCGTCGCATCGAGTTCGCGAAGCAAGGTCCGCTGCTTCTCGGTGAGCCGGATCGGTGTCTCGACAATCAGATGCGCATAAAGGTCGCCCGGATAGCTCGAACGCACGCCTTTGATCCCCTTGCCTCGCAAGCGGAAGGTCTTGCCGGTCTGAGTCCCTTCGGGCAACTCGATTTCGGCATCGCCCGCGAGCGTGGGCACCTTGATCGTGCCACCTAGGGCCGCGGTGGTCACGGTCGCCGCAACCTGGCAGTGGAGGTCGTCACCGTCTCGTTTGAAGACCGCATGCTCCTTGGTATGGATCTCGACATAGAGGTCACCCGAAGGCCCGCCGTTGATGCCAGGCTCGCCATTGCCTGCAGAGCGGATCCTCATGCCATCGTCGATGCCCGCAGGAATCTTGACCTGCAATGTGCGCGTGCGCTTGATGCGGCCGGCGCCTTCGCAGGGCTCGCACGGGTCGGACACGGTCTTGCCGCTGCCGTGACAGGTCGGGCAGGTCTGCTGAATCGAGAAAAACCCCTGTTGCACCCGAACCGCGCCCTGACCATTGCAGGTACGACAGGTCTGAGGCTTGGTGCCGGGCTTGGCGCCGCTTCCGCTGCAGGTCTCACAAGCATCCCACGAAGGAACGCGGATCTCGGTCTCGAAGCCAGCCGCGGCCTGCTCGAGTGTGATGTCCATGGCATATCGCAGGTCCGCGCCGCGGTAGACGCTGTTGCGCTGCCCACGGCCTGCCTGCTGAGCACCGAAGATATCGCCGAAGATATCGCCGAACACATCGCCGAAACCGCCGAAGCCCTGACCACCCTGCCCGCCTCCGGCGTTCGGATCGACGCCCGCATGCCCGAAGCGGTCATAAGCCTGTCGCTTGGCACTGTCGGAGAGCATCTCGTAGGCCTCTTTGGCCTCCTTGAATTTCTCCTCGGATTCTTTGTTGTCCGGATTACGGTCCGGATGAAACTTCATGGCGAGCTTGCGATAGGCCTTCTTGATGTCATCGTCTGATGCGTCCCTGGCCAAACCAAGGATGTCGTAGTAATCACGCTTCGCCATTGCTTAATCCGTTGATCGCCGAAAATGAGCCACGCGGGCGCGAGGCGCCGCAGATTATGACCGGGATTGCCCCGGTTGACCTGCCTGCCCCCGCACCCGCGTGCTGAATCACATCTTTACCAAGGCTCAAGCGTCGCGCTTGACCTCTTTGAATTCGGCGTCGACCACGTCTTCATCATGGCTCGACCCCTTTACCGCAGAAGCCTCGGCACCCGCCGGCGCCGCGCCAGCCTGCTGCTCGGCATAAGCCTTCTCACCGAGCTTTTGCGAAGCGGTCATCAGGGCCGCGGACGCCGCCTCGATCTGCTCCTTGTCTTCGGTCTGGATCGCTTCCTGCGCGGTTTTGACCGCCGCTTCGATCGAGGCCTTTTCATCGGCAGACAGCTTCTCACCATGCTCGGCAAGCGACTTGCCGACCGTGTGAATCAGGGCCTCGGTCTGATTTCGCGACTCGACCAACTCCCGGCGCTTGTGATCATCTTCAGCATTGGCCTCGGCATCTTTCACCATGCGCTGAATCTCGGCCTCGGTCAGACCCGAATTGGCCTTGATGGTGATCTTGTTCTCCTTGCCGCTGGCCTTGTCCTTGGCCGAGACATGCAGGATGCCGTTGGCATCGGTATCGAAGGTCACCTCGATCTGAGGCATGCCGCGGGGCGCCGGCGGGATGCCCTCGAGATTGAACTCGCCCAGCAACTTGTTGCCGGCGGCCATTTCACGCTCCCCCTGGAACACCTTGATCGTGACCGCCGGCTGATTGTCGTCGGCCGTCGAGAAGGTCTGCGAAAACTTGGTCGGGATAGTGGTGTTCTTCGTGATCATCTTGGTCATGACACCGCCCAGGGTCTCGATGCCGAGCGACAGCGGCGTAACGTCCAGCAGCAGCACGTCCTTGCGCTCACCCGAAAGCACCGAGCCTTGCACCGCAGCCCCCACCGCTACCGCTTCATCCGGATTGACATCCTTGCGCGGCTCCTTGCCGAAGAAGGTCTTGACCTGCTCCTGCACTTTGGGCATCCGGGTCATGCCACCGACCAGAATGACATCATCAATCTCGGAGACCTTCACACCGGCATCCTTGATCGCGATGCGGCAGGGCTCCATGGTTTTCTCGACCAGTTCGTCGACCAATGCCTCGAACTTCGCCCGCGTGAGCTTGAGGTTGAGGTGCTTGGGACCGCTCGCATCGGCGGTGATGTAAGGCAGGTTGATCTCGGTCTGCTGGGCCGACGAGAGTTCGATCTTGGCCTTTTCGGCAGCGTCTTTCAGGCGCTGAAGGGCGAGCACATCCTTGCCCAGGTCAATGCCTGACTCTTTCTTGAACTCGGTGATCAGGTGATCAATGATCCGCTGGTCGAAGTCTTCGCCACCGAGAAACGTATCGCCATTGGTCGAGAGCACTTCGAACTGCATCTCGCCGTCGACGTCGGCGATCTCGATGATCGACACGTCAAAGGTGCCGCCGCCCAGGTCATAGACCGCAATCTTGCGGTCCTTGCCGGCACCCTTGTCGAGGCCAAAGGCGAGTGCAGCCGCGGTCGGCTCATTGATGATGCGCTTGACGTCAAGGCCGGCGATTCGACCGGCGTCCTTGGTTGCCTGGCGCTGAGCATCATTGAAGTACGCCGGAACGGTGATCACCGCTTCGGTCACTTCCTCACCAAGGTAGTCCTCGGCGGTCTTTTTCATCTTGCGAAGCACCTCGGCAGACACCTGCGGGGGCGCAATCTTCTTGTCGCGCACTTGCACCCAGGCGTCGCCGTTATCGGCCTTCGCAATGGTGTAGGGCATCAGCGAGATGTCTTTCTGAACTTCCTTTTCCTGAAATTTTCGCCCGATCAGTCGCTTGACCGCGTACAGGGTATTGCGAGGGTTGGTGACCGCCTGCCGCTTGGCAGGGGCGCCTACCAGCACCTCGCCGTCTTCCATGTAGGCGATGATCGAAGGCGTGGTGCGGGCGCCTTCAGCATTTTCGATGACTTTGGGCTGACCGCCCTCCATGACCGCCACGCACGAATTGGTCGTGCCGAGGTCGATTCCAATGATCTTGCCCATTTTTCTGATCCTGTTGAAAAGTTGAATGACTGGCTTGTACGTTGGTGTCGGGGCAGTGAAATCAAGAGCCGCTGCTGACGGCCACCATGGCGGGGCGCAACACGCGGTCGTTGATCAGGAACCCCTTTTGCAAAACGGCCACAACATGATTGGCCGGCACATCGGGCGCCGGGACCATCGAGATCGCCTGATGCCGATTGGGGTCGAACTTTTCACCAACCGGGTCAATGGCCAGCAGCTTGTGACGCTCGAAGGCCACCGACATCAGGCGCAATGTGGCCTCGACGCCCTCACGCAAACTGTCAATCGACGGGGAGTCGACCTTGAGCGCCATCTCAAGACTGTCGCGTACGGGCAGCAGGCTCTCAGCAAAGCCTTCGATGGCGAACTTGTGAGCCGCAGCCACATCTGCCTGCGCTCGTTTGCGCAGGTTTTCGACATCAGCCCGGGAACGCAAGGCCATGTCCATGTATTCGGCGGCTTTGGCCTGCGCCTCGAGCAACTGGGCCTGCAGTGAATCGTCGGCTGCGGCTGGGTCCGAGGCAGCATCAGTGGCGCTTTGGCCGGTCGAGCCGGACAGACCGGAAGAATCAGGAGTAGTTTCAGTCATCGATTTATCTTTTTTGATCAGTGACTTGCGTTTGATGATCAGGGATTGGAACGAAATCTCCGAAAGCACCTTGGGTCATTTCTCAGGTTTTCAAGTGTCTTCGCATTCAACAGGTAATATCCGGTGCGGCTTGGGCTGAAAGGCATTCAAAGCGCACCACTCAACCATCAAGGAGCATTCATCATGGGTCTGCTGTCATTCTTCAAGGATGCGGGTGAAAAACTTTTCGGCAAAGGCGAAGCTCAGGCTGCGCAACAAGCTGCCGCAAAAGATCCGAGCCCCGAAAAACTTGCCGCCGCCAACGATGCCGCCGCCAAGGCCATCGAAACTTACATCCGCTCGATGAATCTCGATGCGACCGGGCTGATGGTCGACTATGACGGGACCAACAGCACGGTGACGGTTCGCGGCATTGCGCCTGACCAGGCGACACGCGAAAAAATCGTCCTGTGCTGCGGCAACGTCGCCGGTGTCGGCTCGGTCAACGATCAGCTTTCGGTCGAAGTGCCGGTTGACGAGTCGCAGTACTACACCGTCAAGAGCGGCGACTCGCTGTCGAAGATCGCACAGCAGTTCTATGGCAACGGCAACGCTTACATGCAGATCTTCGAGGCCAACAAGCCGATGCTCTCACACCCTGACAAGATCTATCCGGGCCAGAACCTTCGCATTCCGCCCAAGGCCTGATCGGCACGAGCATGACGCCGCTGCCGTGGCGTCATGCTCCGGCGCTCCATCGCCCATCGACTCACGTGCGATGGGCGAGCCTCAGAGGTGCTCAGCTCAGGGCGCCAAGCGCCATTGCACGGGCCCGACGCTCGCTCAGTGCATCGCCGTCGAGTGTCTGACCGACTTCGGCGGCCATGGTGGGCCAGCCTGAAAGCTGGGCTTCGACGAGCGAGGCCAGCGCATTGATGAAGGCCGGTGCTTCGTTAAGGCACGGGATATACCGGAATTGATGGCCGCCGGCCTTGAGAAACGCCGACTTCGCTTCGATCGAGATTTCTTCGAGTGTCTCGAGGCAATCGACCACAAAGCCCGGGCAAATCACGTCCACCTCGCGCACTCCCTCGCGGGCAAGCGCTTCAAGGGTCGGCTCGGTATAGGGCTGCAGCCATTGCGCCTTTCCGAAGCGTGACTGAAAGGTCACGACCCACTGATCGCGACTGAGGCCCAATTGTTCGGCCAGCAGCCGAGCG
>CAIKZV010000668.1 GCA_903831925.1 uncultured Burkholderiales bacterium | reverse complement strand
CACCTCGATCGACTTCATCCGCGCCCAGCAGATGATCACTCCCGAAAAACCCTTTTTCCTTTACATGTGCCTTGGTGCGCAGCACGCACCGCATCACGCGCCGCGCGCATTCGTGGACAAGTACGTGCCGGTGTTCGAGAAGGGCTGGGATGTGACCCGCGCCGAGCGTCTGGTCCGGCAAAAGGCGATGGGCATCGTGCCGGCCGACACGGTCCTTCCCGAGCGCAATTCAGGGGTCAAGGCCTGGGATGCGCTGTCCGATGACGAGCGCCGGCTGGCAGTGCGATTGCAGGCGGCCTTTGCCGGCATGCTCGAGCACGCCGATCTGCAGGTCGGCCGGCTGGTGAACTACCTGGCGCAGGCCGGGCGACTCGAGAACACGGTGATCGCACTGATCTCCGACAACGGTGCGAGCCAGGAGGGCTCGCCCTTCGGCACTGTCAACGCGCTTCGCTACTTCAACGGCGTGCGCGACACGCTCGAAGAAAACCTCGCGCACATCGATGAGATCGGCCAGGCGCATCTGAACAACAACTACCCGCTGGGCTGGGCGATGGCCGGCAACACGCCGCTCAAGCGCTACAAGCAGAACACCCACGGCGGGGGCGTGCGTGATCCGCTGATCGTGCACTACCCCCGGGGCATCAATGATCGCGGCGGTATCCGCCATCAGTTCCATCATGTCTGCGACATCACCCCAACCGTGCTCGAACTGACCGGTGTGATGCCGCCCGAGTCGATCGCCGGGGTGGCTCAGCAGCCGATCGAGGGCACGAGTCTGGCCTACAGCTTTGCCGCGCCGGCTGAGCCGACCCGCAAGCGCACCCAGTACTTCGAGATGCTCGGCCACCGTGGCATCTGGCATGACGGCTGGAAGGCGGTCACCTGGCACCGACCGGGCACCCCTTTCGATGCCGACCAGTGGGAGCTCTATCACCTGGCCACCGATTTCAACGAGATGCACGACCTGGCCGCCGAGCAGCCGGCGCGCTTGCAGGAGATGGTGCGGCGCTGGTTCTCGGAGGCAGGTGCCTGCCAAGTGCTGCCGATGAACGACACCCTGAACCGCTTCGTGAGCTCCAATCCCCACAGCGTGGCGGCGCGCCGCCACTGGGAGTTGCAGCCCGGTGCTGGCCGCATCGCGCAGGCGGCCGCGCCCGATATCCGCAACCGCTCCTATCGGATCACCGCCCATGTCGAGATTCCGGCGGGCGGCGCGAGCGGTGTGCTGATCGCCCAGGGCGACTGGTGCGGCGGCTATGCGCTCTATCTGCAGGACGGCTATTTGCTGCACGACTACAACTTCGTCAACCGGCACTATCTGGTGCGCTCGGCACGGCCGGTGCCGGCGGGCGTCTGTGAGCTGTCTTACCGGATGAGCAAGACCGGCGAATACCGAGGCGAGGGCACGCTGTTCATCAATGGCGAGCCGTGCGGCAGCGTCGCGCTGCCGCAGACCTACCGCGCGCAGTCCTCCTTCATCGGGCTGGAAGTCGGTCGGGCGCCCAAGCCCTCGGTGGGGGCGTTCGAGGCGCCGTTTCCGTTCACCGGCGTGCTGCACAAGGTGGTGTTTGAGCTGGACGACGACCAGGTCATCGACGGTGCGGGTGAACTGCGGGCCGCGCTGCGTCAGCAGTAGGTCGGTTCCTGGCTGAAGGCCCGCATCAGTCGGGCCTGTCCTGTCGGGCCTGTCCAGTCGAGTCAGGCGATTGGCGTTAAAGCCAGGCGGAGCAGATTGCAATGAGTCAATCGGTATTGCCGCGATCGTTGAGACGGCCCGAACGATCCAGGATCCCCAACAGCGCGCGTGCGGTATGCTCGGCCGCAACCATCGCGCCGACCGTGTTGCATGGCATCTTCCGGAGACGCCCCTCATGAACGCCCCCCATCGCGCACAGAGCGACGAGCCGATTTCGGTCAACGGCTTGCCGCTTCTTTACCAGACGATCTACTGCAGTCGCGCCACGGCCGGCGTTGATGAGGCTGCGGTGGCCCACATCATCGCTGCGGCGCGGCGCTGGAATCCGGCGCGCGGAATCACAGGGCTGCTGGTGTGCGGCAGCGGTGTGTTTTTTCAATGGATCGAGGGGCCGCGAGATAACGTCATGCAACTGATGGATCGCATCCGAGCTGATCCACGCCACGAGCATGTCGTCACGCTCAGCGAAACCGAGGAAGTGCGCGAGCGGCTGTTTCCCGAATGGGACATGGAACTGGTGTCGGCGTCCGAGATTCGCGACGTGCTGCTCGACGCGCTGGCCGATGCCGAAGATGAAAAGAACACCGGCTCGCTCAGCCTGATCCTGGCGCATCTCGAAGCAGGCGGCATCGCCGAACTCGGGGCGCTTGTGTGATGCAGATCCGCCTGCTTTACGTCAGTCGTGCGGTCGGGCCGCAGACCTCGACCATGACCGCGTCAATCCTGTCGACGGCCCACGAACACAATCGTGCCAGCGGTATCACCGGTGTGCTCTGCCATGGCCAGGGCCTCTACCTGCAGGTGCTCGAGGGCGAGCGCAGCGCTGTCAATGTCTGCTACGCAAAGATCGTCGCCGATCGTCGCCACCGCGATGTCGAGTTGCTCCATCTGGAAGAAATCACCGAGCGTCGCTACCCCGACTGGTCCATGGCCCATGTGAGCCTGTCCGACAACGATCCGATGATCATGATGCAGCACCCGAAGTTCGACCCTTACTCGGCGCAGGGCGCCTTCGTCTTGCAGCTGGTCGACAAGCTGGTAGAGGCGGGCCGCCGCATCGACATGCCGCCGGCCTGAGCCGCGCCCGCTGCCGCAGCCCAGTGTGCTGTCGTCAGGCCGGTGAATCAGGCTTGAAAAAGGGCATCATCCGGCCCTCTTCGGCACGCCGGAATGTCACCTGCACCGGCATGCCGATCGCCAGTGCATCAGGGTCGGCCTCGATGACATTGGTGAGCAGGGTCGGGCCTTCGGCCAATTGAACATAGGCCAGGGTGTAGGCCGGCGATGCGCGTCGGGCGGTACTGAACGCGTAGAGCGTGCCCTTGCCTGTCGCCTGCTGCCAGTGCAGTCGGGTGCTGCCGCACAGCGGGCAGACCATGCGCGGATACCAGTGCGGTCGATGGCAGTCGTTGCAGGTATTGAGCATCAGTCGGCCGGCTTCGGCGGCCGACCAGAATTCGCGGGTCTCGGGAAAGGCACTCGCGAAGGAGTCCTGCTCGAAGCTCGGGGGCTGAGCCTGCGCGGGGTTGGTGTTGCTGCTGTTGTTCATGAGGTCATTCCCGTTCGAGGATCACAGTGGCGTGCGCATGGCCCGGGCCGAGCACCAGGCCTGGCCCTGCAGCCAGTGCAAGGCGACAGTCCTTCACCTGGACGGCCGGATGGGCCTCGCCGCGCAACTGGCGCACCGCTT